>CAYFSY010000006.1:3723-23310 GCA_964345905.1 uncultured Paludibacteraceae bacterium
GAAGCAGGTCCCTGTCCTGTATTACCAGGACAAGTAGTTATGACTGTGATAATGTAGTTACCATTACACAAATCCTCGTAAGGAATAAACCTTGAGGGAGAGGTTCCCACGTTGATAGTGTCAAACGTGTGTGGGTCTGTAATAGTAAACTCCAAAACAATTTGGAAAGTGGAGTATCCGATATTCTGGGGGTTTGGATCCCAGCTTACAACAATACCCCTCTGTGTTCCTGTGTTTATCTCTGTCACCTGTACGTTAGTGGCAACTTCCGTACATTGTGAGTAGGAGTTCAGATGAAACCCAAACAGTGCTAAAAGCAACAATAATGCGTATTTCTGTTTCATACAAGTATATCTTTTTTATTGTTAATAAATATGCGTACCTTCTAGTATCATCTGCAAAGATAATTCTTTTTTTTATATGTTGCAAAAAAAAATGTTATATGTTGCAAAAAAAATACTTTTAGAAGCTAAAATTCCAACTTAAAGAGGGTACAATCGAGAAAAGATATATCATTCTTGCCTCTGTTTTGGTTGGGTCACCTTCGCTCTGAGTAAAATATATTGTCCAGGGGTTTTTTCGTGCATAGGCGTTGTAGAGCGAAAGGTTTAGTTCATGCTGGAATCTACGCTTGGGATTTGATAGCTTCCACGTTGCCGAGAGATCGAGCCTGTGGTAATCGGGGAAGCGATAGGCATTGCGCTTCGAGGGTATTGGCACCCACCTGCCACCGTCTGTGCCGTCGAGGTTGCCTACCCAGTAGCGACCTTCGGGGAAGGTAACCGGCTGACCAGTAGAGTAGATCCACGAGGCAGAGAAGCTCCACCGCTTGCCTAGCAGGTAGTTCACGACAAGGGAAATATTGTGTGGTTTGTCGTATGGAGAGCGATACCACTCGCCTGAATTGACGTGGTCTATCTTGCGGAAACTTCTCGAGAAGGTGTAGCTCAC
Source organism: uncultured Paludibacteraceae bacterium (assembly GCA_964345905.1). Lineage (GTDB taxonomy): Bacteria > Bacteroidota > Bacteroidia > Bacteroidales > Paludibacteraceae > F0058. The sequence continues at coordinate 4,675 of CAYFSY010000006.1, forward strand.
CCAGCCGTTGAGGTTGCCTTTGGGTTTGGATAGCATCAGTTCGAAGCCGTATGAATAGCCATTGCCGAATCGCAACTCCTCTTCTAAGCGGTTGTTGTTTATCAAGTTGGCGCGGTCACGGAAGTCGATTACATTCTGGAAGTGTTTGTAGTAAACCTCTGCCGAGGTCTCAAGCATTCCGCCAAGGAAGTTATGGAAGTATCCCAAAACCAGCTGATTGGCAATCTGCGGACGTACGTTTTGCGAAGCCGAAAACCAGATGTCTAGCGGCGAGCCAGCCATAGAGTTTGAGGCGAGTTGTAGATATTGAGCTGAGCGAGTGTAAGAGAACTTCAGCGAGTTGTTTGGCGTAAAGGTGTAGTTGAGGCTGAGGCGTGGCTCAAGGCTTAGGCTTGTGTGGTAAACTCTGCCTCTCTTAGATATGAAAGAGCTTTCGCGTTTGTAGTCCTTGAGGTTGTAGATTGCGGAGTCGTTGCCGAGGTTGTTTATCATCGAGAGGCGGAGTCCGTAGCGGATATTTAGCTTATCCCACAAAACCGTCTGATGCGATTCGTAGAGTGCGTGCTCGAGGTGGTAGAGCGGGTCGGTCTTGAATTCCGAGCTATTTAAAATCGACTGACTATCGCTACCGCTGCCTTTACCTGGCGAAAGCTCTCTGTAGGTCAGCTGGTAGCCGGTGTTTATGGTGTGCTTTTCAGAGAGCAAGAGAGCGAAGTTGAGCTTGGTGCCGAAGTCGCGGACTTCAGACTTCCAATCGAAACGGAACTCTTCCATTATGTCTTCTTCGGCAAAGTAGTTGTAGTAGTTTACAAATGTTGTGAGGTTCATTATCACTTTGTCTGAGAAGATGTGTTGCCATCTGAGCGTACCTATGGTGTTGCCAAAGGCGATGCCAGCCATGTGGTTTGCAAAGTGGTCTTTGCCTGTGTAGGCAGAGAGCGAGAGCCTATCTCGCTGACCCACTTGCCAACTAAGTTTTGCGTTGAGGTCGTAGAAGTAGAGCTTGGTCTGGCGCAGGTTTGGGTTGCGGCTCAACTTCAGGAATAGGTCGGCGTAGGTGCGGCGAGCTGAGACAAAGAAAGTGAGCTTGTCGGGGACTATTGGACCTTCGAGCATAAGCCTTGAGGCTATGGTGCCTATGCCACCTCGTCCTCTGAGTTGACGTGAATTGCCCTCTTTGGTGGTAACCTCCATAAGCGACGAGAGCCTGCCACCACCGTGTGCTGGCATATCGCCTTTGTAGAGCTTTACGTCATGGACAATGTCGTTGTTGAAAATAGAGAGAAAGCCAAGCAGGTGCGACGAGCTATAGAGCGGAGTCTCGTCCAAAAGAATGAGGTTTTGGTCGAAGCCACCGCCACGTACGCTGAAGCTCGACTAACCCTCGGAGATAGCCTGCACTCCAGGCAGAAGCTGCAAGGCTTTTACTAAATCCCCCTCACCCATCATAGCAGGAACGGCTCTGACTGCTTCGGCTGTAAGTCGGTTGACAGATGGCTCTATGCGGCTGATGTTTCTGCCCTCCTCAGCCGAGACCTCTACGGCGCTGAGCGTAGTAGAGTACGACTGCAGGCGGAAGGTCTTTTGAGTCTCTTTTGTGATATTAATCCACAGACTATCAGCTATGTATCCCTCGCAGCGGATTCTGATAAGGTGCCTGCCTCGTGGTAGAGCCAGGCGGAATATTCCGCGTTCGTTGCTTGCCAGAAAGCCACCGTCGTAGTCCTCCAAGTGTGCCGTGTAGAGCGTGTCTGATGTGCTTTTGTCGAGCACTGTGCCAGAGAAAGCAAACTCTTGCCCGATGATAGCAGCGGGATAGAGTAGCATTACGAGCATTACTATAAGAGAGATAAAGCGTTTCAATGTAATATTTAGTCTGATGTTTAGCTGTGCAAAGTTACTACATTTTTTCGGTTTGACTGTATAGAAAATTATTTTTTAAAAAACGCAAAAAATACTTGGTCGTTTGGATTTTTTTTATTTTGTAGCAATTTCTAATAATTAAATACAAATACAGTTATGAGAAAGATATATTTTATATTGTTCGCAGGAGTCTTACTCATCTCTTGCGAAAAGGAGCCAAAGATAACAACGATAGATTCTGTGGAGTTGTATTATCGTGGAAGGACGGTGCTACACTCAACCTTTCATGTTCCCTTAAAATTTTATTCTGAAGGGGAGTTGGTGCTTGATATGCTACTCTGGAGCCTCGACTCAACACTCGAGAGTGGCAGGTACACCATCTGCCCAGACGAAATGAGTGGCGGTTGGTACGAAAAGGGATATGTAAACAAGACATTTTCCAGAGACGCATGCCGATGGCGAGGAGAGCTTATAAAAGACGGATATGTAGATGTGCTGCATGATGGCGACACATACACATTCGACATCAACCTCATAGATGCAAAAGGCAAAAATCACACAGTACAGTACTCTGGCAATGTGATAAACAAGCAGTCTCCGCAAATTACAGACTATCTTGTTTTTTTTTATGAATTGATTTTAGATAAGACTAAAGCACTTAATCAAGAGAACGAAGAGGTAGATGTTTTTGATATGTTTTTAACTACTGGGGATTGGTTAGAAGTATATTATAGACAGTTGTTTATTGTTTTTATACCTGAATCACTAGAAAGCCCAGAGGAAAACTATAACGTAGAAAATAGTAATGTGCTTCACGCCTATGTTAATAAAGAACTCGTACCAAAAGATCCAATAATCAGTATAACATCTGGTACATTTAGCATTACACCAACAAATAGCAATCCTCCATATAGAGTAGATGTAGATGTAATGACAGAAGATGGAGAGCATATAAGAGGCAGCTATATAAATGGCCAGTTTTATCATCAATCTGGTTTCTAGATGCTTATTTAACACTAAAGAGACCGAGCTGGCAGAGAAAGCTGGCTCGGTTTTTTGCATGTAAACAATATTTTTTGAGCGTTTCCCTAAACAAACTCCACGCCCTCTCCTGCAGTTACCCTGCCGATGAAGGTTGCCCTCTCGCCTGCCCCTTGAAGTATCTCGATGGCTCTCTCGGCATCGCTCTCAGGTAGCACCACCACCATGCCGATGCCCATATTGAATATGTTGAACATCTCGAGATGAGGCACCTCGCCGTGCTTTTCGAGGAAGTGGAACACAGGCAGTATCTCCCACGCTCCCTCTTTTATCTCCACGCCTTGGTTCTGCTGCAGCACCCTTGGGATATTTTCGTAGAATCCGCCGCCTGTGATGTGGCTGATGCCGTGTACGTCGCAGCTACGGATTACCTCGAGCACAGGTTTTACGTAGATTTTAGTCGGAGTGAGCAATACCTCGCCGAGGCTACGCTCCGAGGATAGCTCTGGGTAGATTTTGTTAAGGTCTAAGTTGCTGTCTGCAATGATTTTACGCACAAGGCTAAAGCCGTTTGAATGGACGCCACTCGAGGCTATTCCCACCAGAACGTCGCCTACAGCCACCTTTGAGCCGTCGATGAGTTTTGACTTCTCCACCACTCCGCAGGTAAATCCCGCGATGTCGTACTCCCCCTCTTGGTACATCGAGGGCATCTCGGCAGTCTCGCCGCCAATCAGTCCGCAACCCGCCTGCCTACAGCCATCAGCTACGCCTGCTACAATCTGCTCCACCTGAGCAGGGTCGTTTTTGCCCACAGCTACGTAGTCGAGGAAAAAGAGCGGCTCGGCTCCCTGTGCCAACACGTCGTTTACGCACATTGCCACGGCGTCAATGCCGATTGTGTCGTGGTGGTCGAGCTGGAAAGCGATTTTGAGCTTTGTGCCAACTCCGTCTGTGCCGCTTACCAAGATAGGCTCCTTGATGTTGAGCTTCGAGAGGTCAAACATTCCACCAAAAGCACCAATTGTGCCCATCACGCCCAAGCGGTTGGTAGATGCAATGTGCTTCTTTATGCGGCTTACAACCTCGTAACCTGCCTCGAGGTTTACGCCTGCTTTTTCGTAACTAACTGCCATAACTCTGTTCTAAAAATATATTTGGGTTTCTAAATTACTATCTATTTTTGTAAAAAACATTTTTCAAATAAAATGCTAAAATTTGCCATCTTTGTTTGCCTCCGAAAGGCTCTGATAGAGAGCCGTCGGGTATTTGCCGCTAAAGCATGCGAGGCAAAACTCCTTTCTGTCTGCCGCTCTGTAGAGTGCCTCTTTCGATAGGAATGCCAAAGAGTCCGCTCCGATAATCTCACGCACCTGCTCCACGTTTTTGCTAGCCGAAAGTAGCTCATCGAAGGTGCTTGTATCCACGCCGTAGAAGCATGGGTGTGTGATAGCTGGTGAGGCGATGCGGACGTGAACCTCCGTTGCTCCCACTTCGTGAAGCAGTGCCACGATGCGCTTCGAGGTGGTGCCACGCACAAGGGAGTCGTCTATCATAACCACTCGCTTGCCTTGGACGAGCGAACGCACAGCAGAGAGCTTCATCTTTACGCCACGCTCTCGCATATCTTGCGAAGGCTGAATAAAGGTTCGTCCCACGTATTTATTTTTTATCAATCCCTGTTCGTATGGAATCCCGCTTGCCTCGGCATAGCCGCACTCAGCGACGAGTCTGGCACTCCGATGACAATGTCTGCATCGACTGGCGACTCTTGGTAGAGCAGCTTGCCACTCTCTTTGCGGAAAGCGTGTACGTTGCAACCCTCAAGGTCGCTATCTGGACGTGAGAAGTATATGTACTCCATAGCACAAAGGTAGTGGTGCTTGAATTTGGAGTAATCCAAGGAGGTCATGCCGTTTTTGTCGAAAACAACCACCTCGCCCGGCTCTACGTCGCGTAGGAATTTGGCTCCCACGATGTCGAAAGCACAGGTCTCTGACGAAACCACATAGCCATCGCCGAGTGTGCCGACAGATAGCGGACGCAAGCCGTATTTGTCGCGAGCTGCATAGAGCCTATCGCCATAAAGGATTACAAAAGCAAAAGCTCCTTCGAGCATGTTCAGTGCCTCTATCAGGTTGTAAATCTGAGCATTGGGGTCTGGCTCTTTTTTTATCAGATGGGCCAAAACCTCTGAGTCTGAGGTCGATTGGAACAGGCTACCTCTATTTTCAAGATATTTCGAGAGTTCGTGATAATTGACCAAGTTTCCATTGTGTGCCAAGGCGAAGTCTCCTGTGTGGTGGCGGAATACAAATGGTTGCACGTTTCTGATACCTGCACCGCCAGCGGTGGAGTAGCGAACATGTCCGATAGCTGAAGTTCCCTGCAGGGTAGCCATGTTTCTCTTGTTGAAAATCTCCATGACCAACCCCTCGCCCTTGACGTGAGCGAAGCTCCCCTCTTGGCAAGCCACGATGCCACAACCCTCTTGCCCGCGGTGTTGCAAAGCATGAAGTCCGTAGTAGGTAAGGTCTGCTGCTCGCTCTACACCGTAGATGCCAAATACACCGCACTCCTCGTGAAGCTCACGCTCCGCGTTTTGTGCAAAGAAATTTGGCTCCAACTCTCTAAAATCCTCTATCATAGGTATGTCTAAATTCTTTGTAGAAAAATATTCAGCAAAGGTACAAAAAATTGTTGAATTGAGACTATCAGTGCATGGCAAAATTGAGGAAATACTATTGTTGTGGTAGAACTCCCATAAATAGAGATGTGTGTAACATTTTTGTAATTATTATAGCACAAATCATAAAAAAAATGTTATTTTTTTGTGATTTAAAGATTTTTTTTTATATCTTTGCAGGTAGGTTTATCTTGCCGTAAAGTGGCTATCTACAAACCTTTTAATAGAGAATATTTATATTTTATAATCTTAAAACACAATTTTTAATAGTATGAAGAAATTTTACTTAATGTTGACACTTGTGCTTTGCTCTCTGCTGGGCATACAGGCATAAGGTATCACTCTTCCTTACTATCAAGACTTCGCTGCACTCACAAGTGGGTGCATGGAAGATGCTAATAGCTCCGGCAGTGGTGCTAACGCAAGCGAAATCTCTGGCTTTACAGCTTTGGTAAAGGGCTATAAGGCTGGTGGAGTTTTGAAGCTAGGTGCGAGTAATGATGTCGGTAGCCTTACTACCGATGTGGTTACTACAAGTGGTACAGGAAAAGTACGCGTGGTGTTTGGAGCAGTTCCTTGGACTGCAGCCACTCCAAAGCCAGCCAAAGTGTACGTAGAGTATGGTAGTCAGAGAGATACTATCGATATCTCGGCAGCCTCTCACACTTGGCCCCTTACTGTAGCCGATATGGTTCAGTATGAGGCACTATTTACTCCCGAGGCTACAGCCTCTTCGGTATCGATTGGTACAATTAGCGGGACAGGACTCGACAAGCGTATCTTTATCGACGACCTGAAAATCTCTATTATGGCTCCTGGTCCTCTGCTTTATGAGGGTTTTGAGGGAGCTGTTTTCCCTCCATCAGGATGGACTGCTATTCATGTTACAGGTACTGAACAGTGGAAACGACACACTACAAACTCTCCAATCGGAACAGCTTCTGCTAGTGTAAACTATAGCACAGCTGAGGGTTCGGATACATGGCTTATTACGCCACAAATGATAGTAGGTACTTCGCAAACTTTGAGTTTTAAGGTAAAATCTCCTGATGTTTACGACAATACAACTTTACACGTAAAGGTATCAAACACAGGTAATAATGTTGCTGATTTTACGGTTACAAAATTGACGCTAACAGACGAAGTAGAGTTGCCTGCTACCATTACTGAATCTTGGGTAACTCATACAATTAATCTTAGCGAGTATTCTGGACAAAACATATACGTTGCGTTTCAGATTATAGACCACAACGGCTCTATGGTGATGATAGACGAAATAAACGGACCGAACTTTGCTCCTGTGTCTTGTCCTGCACCTTTGTCATTTACGGCTACAGACGTAACAGCAAATGGCGTAAATCTTACTTGGCACGGTGGAACTGCCACTAGATGGGTAGTGGAGTATTCTCTGTCGGAGGACTTCTCATCTGGGGTTACTGTGCTTAACGTAGCTGATACCACATGCCAGGTTACAGGACTTGAGCCTATGAAGAAATATTACATAAGGGTAAAAGCAGATTGCTTGGGAGGAGAATTTAGTTCTTATAGCAATCTTATTATTGAGACTCCTTGTGGTGAAGTTAATCCATATGACTGGTCTGATTCATTTGGTAATAAAGCTGCTGGAAATCTGGCTATGCCTGTGTGTTGGACAAAAATGGTGGGATTCTCTTGGTATCCATATATTGCTACTTCTGCCGCTAATTCGCAGGATAATGTAGGAGGGTCGCTATACTTTTATACATCAGCTAATGGTACTGTAAACTTGGTGGCAACACCTAAGTTTTTAGCTCCTCTAGATAGTAGCCAAGTCTCTTTCTATGTGAAGGCAGGAAGCACTACTGCAGATGGAACATTTGAGTTGGGAGTAGTGGCTGATATATCAGATCCAACAAGTTTTGTATCTCTATATGATGCCACTCCGGTAGCTAGAGCTGTCTACGAAAGACACGTAGTAGACCTGACAGCTGCTCCTTCTACTCATAGGTATTTGGCTTTCAGATTGACTCGTCTGTCGGGTTCGCCCATCATGTATTTGGATAACCTAAAAGTCTATAAGATACCAACTTGTTTGATGCCGGTAAATGTTGTGGTGGATAGTATTACTCGTACATCAGCGCATGTCTCTTGGACAGAGCGTAGTACAGCAACTCAGTGGGAGCTACAATACTCCACAGATCCATATTTTGCAACAGATGTTCAGAGCCTAGCGGTACAGCAGGATCCGTCAGCTACAATTACAGGACTTGCAGTAAATACACTATACTATGTAAGAGTCAAAGCAATTTGTGGCGATGGAGAGGAGAGTATTTGGCAAGAAGATAAGAGTTTTGCTACACTTTGCGATGATGTAGACCCACTTAGTTGGAGCGATAGTTTTGCAAACTATGCTAGAGAGAACGCAAAACCAGATTGCTGGACAAGGGTGAAAGCACATACTACTGCATCTTATACCTATCCTTATGTCTATACTTATACGAAATACGATAACGTAGGAGGTAGTTTGTGTATATCTGGCAACTCTCTTATTGCATCTCCTCGCTTTAGTGGTCCACTGAATGGTAGTGAGGTTACATTCTATGTTAGAAGAACCAACCAGAACGTAATTGTAGATGACTTACGTCTTGGAGTAATGGTAGATGCGGCAGATAGCACAAGCTTCCAGTCGTTGTTGCCAATCACTCTTACTACATATAGCGAGTGGATAAAAATAACTTATGCCTTAGATGAAGTTGATACCAACTATAGATATTTGGCATTCAAAAACACAGTATCTAATGCTGCGCAGACATTCTATATCGACCAAATAGAGGTTCATCCTTTACCAGATTGTCCTTTCCCAACAGATTTCACAGTTACTCCAGACAACACCGTATCAGGGGGCGGATTTGTAATAGATGCTACCTCTACGGCTACTCCAGAGGCTTGGGAGATAGAATATGCTCCAACAGGTACAACTGATGTTACCACTATTGTGGTGGGATCTATGCCTTATGTGCTCGACTCTCTGGGTATGGGTAAGAGTTTCAGTGTTAGAACACGGAGTGTTTGCAACGTTATAAGTGAATCTTACAGCGAGTGGACTCCTTGGGTAGAGGCAAAAACAGAGTGTTCGGCAGTCTCTCTGCCATACTATATTGGCTTTGATGATTCAGATCCTAATGTAGAGATTGGCACAGGCTGTCTGAAGTATAAAGGTGTGTATGATCATATGGGCTGGGGCACTATTGACACATATCCACTCATATCAGATACAGGACATGATGATCCAAAGAGCTTAGAGTTGTTTTTTGAAACACTTAATGCAGAGACCAATGAGCAGTCTGTAATACTTCCAGAGTTTGCAGATAACCTTAGCGATGCTTGGATGAACTTCTCTGTGCGGTTTACAGACCAGAACTCAATGCCATCGCATCTAGAGATAAGAGCTTTAGAAAATCCTGAAGATTCAATCTATATTATGGTTGAGTCGATACCATCTTCAGATTTGTCTTACTCTTGGTCAAGACACACTATTATGCTAACCAGCGTTCCTGCTACTCATAAGTATATTGCTATTACAGCTGTGAGCGACTCTATTTATTCAGCACCTAAATATATTATAGATAATATTACTGTGGAGATGGTTCCAACATGTATCACGCCTTCTAGTTTTGTTGTTACTGGAGTTGATACTACAACTGTATATCTATCTTGGGTAGCAAATAGTGGCGAGACTCAGTGGGAGGTTGACTATAGAGAGGTAGGAGACACAGCGTGGACTACATATAATGCAACAAATAATCCGTATGCTGATATTACTGGTCTGTCGATAGCTACAAGATATGAGGCAAGAGTTAGAGCTATATGTACGATTGACGATCATAGTGTATATTCGCCTACTATTAGCTTTGTAACAGCTTGTCTGCCAATTACTACTATCAACGAAGATTTTAATACTACTGAATCAGGTACTCTACCTAACTGCTGGTATAAGATATCTAAAGAGGAGGTTACTAATGCTCCGATGGTTGATGCTTCTGCTTCTGTGAGATTTGAATCATATAAACCTCAATTCCTAATATCTCCTAAGCTGACAAGACCTTTAAGTGAGCTGATGTTGAGCTTTGATTTGAAAAAGGATAACAATATCTATTGCGGACAGTTCCAAGTGGGTGTAATGTCAGATCCTATGGATACTACTACATTTGTACCTATCTCAAACTTCGACAATTATGGTATTTCAGGAACATTTGTATCGCATGATCTTCTGTTTAGCAGTGTAGTAGATAATGGTAACAACCGCTATATAGCATTCCGCTACGGAGATGTTGATGGATTTGTACAGTCTGTAAACTATTACTATTGGCTTGATAATGTGGTGGTTGATACTATTCCTTCTTGTATAGCTCCAACTTCGGCAAATCCGGGTCAGTTGCAATCAGATAGAGTTACAATCTCTGTGTATCATCAGATGAATGGTGTTACTGCTTTCAATTATGCATATACAGACAATATGGCTATAGCCGACCCAAGCACACTAGCTACTACAGATGTAGATTCTATAACATTTGTTATCAGCGGTCTTACTTCAAATACAAAATATAAGATTTGGGTAAGAACGCGTTGTGGCGAAGGTGAGTATAGCGACTGGTTGTCAATTCCAGTAGAGTTTAAGACTCCTTGTGAGGCTGTTTCTCAGAGCGATGGTTATACAGAGAACTTCGACAACCTCAACGTAGGAACTATACCTGCATGCTGGACACGTATAACTGCTGTTGCAAATTATCCTGGCGTTGTGGACGCTTCTACTTATTATGGCTTACCATCTAAGTCTATCAGATTTAATGGTTCAAAGCCTCAGTATTTAGTAATGCAAAAGATGAATGCTCCACTTAATACTTTGCAGCTACGCTTTAACCTTGTACAAGAGGGTGAGATGTGTGGACAATTCCAGGTAGGTGTCATGTCTGACCCTACAGATGCCTCTACATTTGTAGCTGTGTCTACTATGGATAATGGAAGATTGTATGGACAGAAAGTACTTAAAGAGATAGACTTTGTAAATGTTGTAGACAATGCAGAGAATCGTTATATTGCCTTCCGTTACGGAGATGTAGGAGGTGTAGAGCAAGCAGATAACTGGTATTATTGGATTGATGATGTTGAGATTGTTGCTATACCTACTTGTTTGGGTGTAAATGATCTTGATGTAATTTCTACCACTGATAGTTCGGCTAGCATTAGGTTTACTCCTCGTGAAGGACAAACCTTGTGGCAGTATGCTATTAGTACAAATTTAGATTCTGTATATCCAGATGCTTCAGCTACATATGCTACAACTGCAAACGACACAGTTGTAATTGGTGATTTGAATATGAATACATCTTATAGGGTTTGGGTAAGAGCCGTATGTGGCACAGATGAATATAGCCCTTGGACGTTGCCTCAGAGCATTCGTACCGATTGCGGACAGGCAACCATACCTTATTACGAGACGTTTACAGAGGCAAATCCAGACGATGAAGATAACGCATACTGCTGGACTCGTGTAATGCCTTATATGAGCTATACATCTACATATCCTTATGTGTATGAGACGTCTTCACATGATGCAGGTACCAATGGCTTATACATGCATATGTCGAGCGCTACAGGTTACCAGATGATTGCTTCGCCAGAGTTTGAGTCTCTGAACAATACCGAGATTTCTCTGTGGGTACAGCGTACTGCTCTTAGCCAGGGTACAGTGGTACTTGGTGTGATGTCAGATCTTACAGATACCTCTACCTTTATACAGGTAGGAAATATTACTCCAGCTACTGCTTCTTGGACTAAGTTTGAGATTCCTCTGATAAATATTCCAGCTACGCATAAATACTTTGCGTTCAAGGGAGTTTCTCCAAGCTCATACTCATACTTCTATATAGATGAGATTTCTATTAATACAGCGGCTTCTTGTCTGAGACCATCTAACCTTACTGTAGATGCAAGCTCTATCACAGAAAGTAGTGCAAGTATTTCTTGGACATCAAATAGCAACGAGAATAGTTGGACTCTCTATTACAAGCAGTCTTCTGCTACTACTTGGGATTCTGTAGCTGTGGTAAATACTCCGTCTCATACTCTGACAGGACTTGCTCCTTCTACTATTTACAAAATAAAAGTAAAAGCTGTTTGTAGTCCTACAGACGAGAGTAGCCAGACCGCTGATGTTACTTTTGAGACACTTTGCGCTCTGAGCAATCTACCATTCGTAGAGACATTTGATAATGCACTATCTATGCCGCCAAATAATTGCTGGAGCCTAGGACATGGCTTGGCTACCGATATATTTAACGGCAATGCGATGTCTTATAGCAATCCTATTGCTAATGCTTGGACTGTGGCAACAGCTACTCCTGGAAGCATGTCTACAAAGCATGCAAGATTCCATGTGTTTGGAGTAGATACTAGACACTGGCTGATAACTCCAGAGATTATGCTTGCAGATACTATAGATAATGCGATGCTTTGATTCCAGTTGGCTATGACTAACTACAACTCTCAGTCTAATGGCACAGACGATAAGTTTATAGTTGCAATCAGTACAGACGGAGGTAGTACTTGGAACTCTAATAGAGCTGTAACTTGGGCTAATGATGCTTCAGGCACATATGTTTTGAACGACCTGACAGCTACTCCAACAGAATTTACTATTGATCTTAGTCAGTATGTAGGACAGCAGATAAAGGTTGGTTTCTATGTAGAATCTACTGTAGATAATGCAGATAACTATATACGCTTAGATAGCATTTGGCTGAAAGCGGTTAATATTGAGCCTGCACATGTCACAACTCTACCAGCTACAGATATTACAGACAATACAGCTACATTGCATAAGACTGTAGTAGAGGGCACTTATCAGGTAGATATAGAAGGGTTCTACTACCGCGCGAAAAACAGTTCAGACCAAAGGTTTACCTCTAGTGCTACAGGCTTGATCACGGGTTTGAATCCAGGTACTATTTATGAGTATTTTGCTTATGCAATAGCGCATGGAGTTGAGTATCATGGAGATACGCTTGAATTTACTACTACAGGCCAGGCTTCGGTGCCACCTACTGTTATGACTCTTGCAGCAACAGATGTTACTCAAACTACAGCTAGACTGCATAAAATTGTGGTAGCAGACCCATCTGAGCCAGTGGTAAGTAGTGGTTGGAAGTATGCTGTCAGTGGTTCTAATGCATGGTTTGATGCTCCTGCAGATAGCCTGTTAGTGAACTTGCAAGCAGATACGAGATATGAGTTCTATGCGTATGCAACAACGGATGTAGATACAGTTGGATATCGTGGTGAGACCAGGACATTCCGGACGTTGGCTCATACAAGCCCTACAGTAACAACAGATGATGCTACAGATATTACCAGCAATGCGGCGACTCTCAATATGACGGTCACTGCAGGTACAGAGCAGATAGCTGCTCAGGGCTGGAAGTATAGAGTGGAGACTAGTTCGGTATTCTCAGAGGCTCCAGCAGATGGTCAGCTGACATCTTTGGTGCCAAATACTAAGTACTACTACTATGCTTATGTTACAACAGTTGCCTTCCCAATGGTATGCGGTGATACATTGAGTTTCACTACATCTCCACAGACGGGTGTTGAGTTGGCGGAGAGTAGCGTGGTTATCTATCCAAATCCTGCTAAGGATGAAGTCAATATTTTGATAGATGGTTTGACCACTGATGCTACTGCTACTATATTCGATATACAAGGTAAGGTTGTAGGCAGATATACTGTTCCTATTTCTACAGGTAAAGCTACGATAGATGTATCTACTCTTGTAGATGGAACTTATATGGTAGGTATTATATCTAAGGGAGTCAACCGCGTAGAGCGTCTGATTATCAAAAGATAATTGACACTATAAAGTTGATAACTTATACTTAAAAATAGGGACAATTGTCCCTATTTTTTTGGTATTAACCCAGATTAAGCGGTTGAAGTTTACGTTTATTGTTAGTTTTCACTATTGCAGAAAGATAGAATTCCCCTTAATCCTCTTTAATAAAGGGTAAAGTGGCATAGCTACAAGGAGATTTCTATCATAAAAGCAATTGTTTTTTTACTGCTTAATCAGGAATTAATAGTAAGGATTTAGGGTTTTAGATAGGATTGTTGTATTATAGCGGTATGATTTGTTATGAATTGATAAAATAGTTGTGTAGCAAAGGTAATTGATGAGGCTTAAAGCTATAGCAAAAAAAAACAATCCCCGAGCAATTTCGGGGATTGAATATTTATAATGTCTAGATTATTTTGAGAACTTACTCATTATTCTCTTTATCCTCCATTTGGTCTTTTAGATCAGAAAGAGCCTCGATGTCGCCTAGAGTAGTTTTAGCCTTTTTGATAGGGCGTTTTGCTACCTCTTGCTCCTCCTCTTGTGTTGGCTCCTCGAATGTACGAGTGTGCGAGAGTAGGATACGACGGTTCTCTTTGTTGAATTCAATAACCTTGAATGGAAGCTTCTCATCTAGTTTAGCGGTTTTGCCGTCTTCTTTCACTAAATTCTTTATAGTGCAGAAACCTTCGATACCGTAAGGCAATGAGATTACAGAGCCTTTGTCGAATAGCTCAACGATAGTTCCTTCATGGATAGAGCCTTCTGAGAATATAGTTTCAAAAACATCCCAAGGATTTTCTTCGAGCTGCTTGTGTCCGAGTGAAAGGCGGCTATTCTCTTTATCGATTTCGAGTACAACTACTTCGATATCTGAACCGAGCTGAGTAAACTCAGATGGGTGTTTGATTTTCTTTGTCCAGCTAAGGTCAGAGATGTGAATAAGTCCATCTACGCCCTCTTCGAGCTCCGCAAATACACCAAAGTTTGTAAAGTTACGAACCTTAGCCGTGTGCTTTGAACCAACTGCATATTTGGTGTCGATTGTAAGCCATGGATCTTCCTTGAGTTGCTTCATGCCAAGAGACATTTTGCGCTCTGTGCGGTCTAGTGTAAGCACAACTGCTTCAACCTCATCGCCAACTTTTAGGAAGTCGTTTGCTGAACGCAGGTGCTGGCTCCAGCTCATCTCTGAGACGTGGATCAAGCCCTCTACGCCTGGGATAATCTCTACGAATGCTCCGTAGTCCGTCATTACTACAACTTTACCTTTTATCTTGTCGCCAACATTAAGCTCTGCATCCAAAGCATCCCATGGATGAGGAGTAAGTTGTTTCAAGCCAAGAGCGATACGCTTTCTCTCTTCGTCAAAGTCGAGGATAACCACGTTGATCTTCTGGTCGAGCTGAACCACCTCTTCTGGGTGATTTACTCTGCCCCAGCTTAGGTCTGTGATGTGAATCAAACCATCTACGCCACCAAGGTCGATAAATACACCGTATGTGGTGATGTTTTTAACGGTACCTTCGAGTACCTGACCCTTCTCAAGCTTAGAGATAATCTCTTTGCGTTGCTCCTCAAGCTCCTCTTCGATAAGTGCTTTGTGAGAAACCACCACGTTTTTGAAGTCCTCATTGATTTTGATAACCTTGAACTCCATTGTCTTGCCTACGTAAACGTCGTAGTCGCGGATAGGCTTAACGTCGATTTGTGAGCCTGGTAAGAATGCTTCGATTCCGAAGATCTCTACAATCATGCCACCCTTAGTGCGGCATTTGATGTAGCCCTGTATAATCTCTTGACTCTCCATTGCTGCTTGCACTTTTTCCCAAGAACGAGCATGACGAGCAAGTCTGTGAGAGAGTATAAGTTGTCCATGTCTGTCTTCTTGATTCTCGATGAAAACTTCTACCTTATCGCCTACCTTTAGATCTGGATTGTAGCGGAATTCAGTGTAAGGAATTGCTCCGTCAGATTTGTAGCCGATGTTTACAATCACCTCTCTTTTGTTGATAGAGACAACAGTTCCATCCACAACTTCATTGTTTTGGATTTGGCTCAAACTCTTTTCGTAAAGTTCGGTGTCTTTTTGGCGGGTTTCGGCGAAGTTATCGCCTTTTTCGTAAGCTTCCCAGTTGAAAGCCTCTGGGGTAACCACGTTTTGTGGTTCGTTGGTTGAATTAAATTCTTCCATTTAAAAATTTTAATTAAAGGGTTAAACAATAGAGAATTAGCTAACAAATGGCCACTTCTCAGTTAATTATAAAAATAAGACCGCAAAGGTACTACTTTTTTTCGAAAAATTCAAAAAATAATCTCTTTGCGGAATGAAATTTTTATGTTTGAAAATGAAACAGTTATCTAATCAGGCTAAATACTTTACTATTTTATCCAAAATAAATTCTGAGGCGTGTCCGTTACCGAAAATTTCAGGGAACTGAACCTCAGAGCTTGATAGCTCGCCATAAGCCTCAATTATACGATAATAGTCAGCATCTGCTAAGATACCTGCTTTATGCTCAATAATCTCTATCCACTCCGTCTCTGGGCGAAGGATTATACAAGGCTTACCAAAGAAAAATGCCTCTTTCTGTACGCCTCCGCTGTCGGTCATTACAATCTTAGAATGCTTTTCTAAAGCAATCATCTCAAGAAATGATGCAGGAGGTAGAAGTTTTATATATTTTGAGTTTTGTAGGTCTTGGTAGGTCTCACTACTTAGGTTGATAGGTAGCAACTTGGTGGTACGGGGGTGAAGCGGTAGAGCAATAGCTGTCTTTTTGCTCTCTGAAATATCCACCAGTGCTTTGAATATGCTATTCAGACGAGCTTTGTCGTCTGTATTGTTATCACGGTGAATGGTTGCCAAAATATAGTTGTTTTTATCCAAACCATTGTCGAGTAAGATTTGTTCTGCTTGCTGGCTTATCTGTGCAAAGTGTATGCTATTGTCGTACATAATGTCTCCACTATTATAGATTTGCCTCTGTTTGCCGTTTTTGAAGCTCGGCGAGTTTTGGAAAAATCCCTCACGTCGTAGGTTCTCAATACCTGTCTCTGTTGGCGAAAATAGAATCGATGAGAGCTGGTCGCAGACAATGCGGTTAATCTCCTCTGGCATAGCCATATTGAAACTTCTGAGACCCGCCTCGATGTGGAAAATTGGCACGTGGATTTTGCTTGCAGCTATCGCTCCTGCCAGCGTAGAGTTGGTGTCGCCGTAGAGGATAATTCCGTCGTAATGCTCAGATGTTAGAATGTCCTCGATTCCTGCAATCATCTTGGCAGTCTGCCCACCATGCGAACCTGAGCCAACACCGAGATTGAAGTCCGGCTTCGGTATGTTTAGTTCGTCGAAAAACACTTGCGACATGTTCTGGTCGTAGTGCTGCCCTGTGTGCAATATTTTCTCTTGTATTACTTCCGAGAAGTGATTTTTTATGCTTCGAGAAATGGCTGCTGCCTTGATTATCTGAGGTCTGGCGCCAATTACTGTGATTAGTTTTATCATTTTTTATCTGAATTTGTATTGATAGTCTGGATTCTCTTTCATTATCTTTTTACTCTCGGGATAATTCTCTATAAACCAAGTAAGAAAAGCTGTTACGTCGATTTTATCGGTAAGCATTTTCTTTCTTCTTTCTTGGAATAATCCTTTTATATCGGAATTTGCAAGCCATTCGTTTACTTTTTCATAAAGTTTTTCTGGCTCTTTTGCTGAGATGCCACAAGTGAGACCATAGACATCCTCAATTTCGTTTAAGACACCTATTTTACCTACAAAATCATTAAATCGAATATTTGGCACTCCGAGCATTGCTGCTTCTACTGCCATACTTTGGCTATCGCCTATATATAGTGTTGCAAAAGCCATAATATGATGGATGTCAAGAGGATTTATAGCCAAGCGGTGTTTCTCTAACTCTGGACTTAGAACACGTTCAGATGTGATATAAACATTACCGTATGGCTTTAATATATCAGCCAATTTTATAGCTATGTCATTAGTTATACCGCTGACGTTTTTATCGTGATGAGCCTTAAGTTGTACAAAGCGAAGTATAAAGTAAGGTCGGCTTAAATCAACGTATTTGCTTGCAATGTTGTGGTCTGGAGTAAACCAATTTGGATGCAGGTAAGCCAGCTTATGATAACCAGAATATTTTATACATTTGCTATCAATTCTACCCATATCGCAAGACGTAGGAGCGAGATACGAATCCATCACAGGAGCGGCGAGTTTCACAAACTCAGGAATTATTGCAGCATCGTCTTCACCAAGGATTATGGAGTGGCGACGCAGTAGCCATGCTACTTGAGCAATCTCAGTGGAAGAGCCTGTGAGTAAATCCGCTTTGTTTTTGATAGTTAGCTTTGTGATACGAAAAAGCCTCGTTACCATTGCTCTGATAATACCAAACTTACTATTACCTCTGACTTTTGGATATATGTTGATATATGGAATTCCTGCATTTGTAAGTAGCTTTTCTAAAACATCTTTACTTTTTATCAAAACAATTACATTGTGACCTTTGCTTTTAAGGTTATGTATGGTGTTTTTATAAAGATGAAAATGCGCAGGATGTCCTAATTGTACAATTATATTCATTTGTTTATATACCGTATTTTCGTTTTCGTTCTTCAATAATTCGATTAAACTCCTCTTCGCTATAATTTACTTTGAGTTTATCTGACATATCTTTTATAAATTTAGCAGGAATGCCTGCTACCATTACCAATGGTGGAACATCTTTGTTTACAATGCTTCCTGCTGCTACAATTGCACCTTCGCCAATCTCTACCCCGGGTAGGATGGTAACGTTTACTGCCACCCATGCATTTTTGCGAATTACCACTGGTGCCACGTAAGATTCGCTACAAGGGATATGAAATTCAAGTGGCTTATTATGTGTTAAAATGTAATTGTTCCCAGCCAAAGAGACTCCGTCTTCGACTGTGACGAAATATGGGAAAGGGTTATCTATAGTAACGTCGGTACCTAAATGTACGTTTTTGCCAATATTTACGCCTCTCCAGCGTTGCATTCTGATTCTGGCTCCATTCCAAGGGAATGTGCGAGATCCGTAGTTCAAAAAGTGGTCTTTCAGCCTCACGAGGCTATACCAAACAAACGACTTATAGCCATGCTCTTTAGCCGATGATCTGATTGTGTTCCAAATAGTATCATACTTATAATTTGGCAGTGGTTGCCTCTCTACTTTCAAATATGGTTTCATAA
>CAYFSY010000007.1:0-23298 GCA_964345905.1 uncultured Paludibacteraceae bacterium
TAGCCATTTCTTCATTTTTGTAATGATTTGTACCATTCCGACCCTTTTGATTATACCGTTTATGAAGGTTGACAGAAAGTTTGGTAAATCTAAAAAGTAGCAAAAAATTTAGGTGACATAATATATATATAATATGGCTTCGTTTTTTAGGCAAATAATATTTTTCTCATCGAGGCAGAAAAAGGGACTTCTGACTATGCTACTGCTGATTGTGATACTTATTGTCGCCAACATTATTTTGCCAAAAGTGCTAAGGAAGCCTAGAGACATGAACCAAGACGAGGAATTTATGGCAAAGGTAGAACAGTTTCGATCGTCTTTGCAAGAAAAAGAGAAGAAAAACTACAGAAGAGCCAACTTTACCCCTTACGACTACAATTCTAAAGACTTTTCACAACAGTTGAAAGATGAAAGTTACAAGCTTTTCGACTTCGACCCAAATACAGCCGATTCGCTTACGCTTAGCTCTCTGGGACTCAGAAGTTACGTTGTCCGCAATATTCTGAACTATCGTCGCAAAGGTGGCAGGTTCCGCACAGCAAATGACTTTGGTAGGATATACGGCATGGCAGAAAAGGATTTCCTTAGGCTAAAACCCTATGTATCAATCACTAAAAAAACAGATGATAAGCCTAAAACCTACGAAATAGATACTTTGCGAAAAGAGCCTGAAAAGCTACGCGAAAAGAAAAACATCGACATAATAGTAGAGCTAAATACAGCTGACACAGCTGAACTAAAGCAACTTATAGGCATTGGTCCGTACTTTGCAAGGCAGATAGTCTACTACCGCGAAAAGCTAGGTGGCTACTACTCCACAGAGCAGTTACTCGAAATCAACAAGTTCACACCAGAGAAGTTAGATAGAATCCGCCAGAACCTCACGGTGGATAGGTCAAAAATCCGCCAAATATCTGTGAATTGGTCTACAGCCGAGAAGCTCAACCGCCACCCATATATCAACTTCTATCAAGCCAAAGCTATATTTGAGAAACGAAAAAAGCGAGCATTTGCGTCTATCGACGACCTGAAGGGAATCCCAGAGCTTACAGCAGAGGATTTAGAGAGGATTGCACCGTATCTGAAGTTTTAGAAAATGTTTGCTGAGCAGCAAAATCTCCCCCCTTTCCAAAGGGGGAATTTAAGGGGGATTCTATGCAATTCCCTTATTAACAAACCGTTATAACTCCCCCTGCGACTCCGTCGCTTTCCCCCTCTCGAGAGGGAGAAATTTTGGTTGTACCAAAAACAGGACAAACCAAAAAGGTCTGCCCTGTTTTTTTCTGAATTCAGTCTGCCAACTTAGAGTTCAAACTCGAACTTCATAAGTGGTGCGTGCTGTTGAGCACCGTAAACGTCTGTCTCGCCCAAAGTTCCCGAAGGGATAGGACGAACGATAGTAACTTTTACCGCCTTAGCTGGGTCGAAATAGACAAGCTTGATGATGTCTGACTCAGGAATGTTGTACAAGCGGCAAAACTCCTTCTCGTTGATAGCACGTGCAGCCTTAACCTTTTCGTACATATCAAACTCCTTGAAAATCACATCAAACGTCAATTCGTATGGACCTGAATTTTTACTTCTGATAACCGAAGCTACATCTCTCAATTTATATTTCATACTAAATCCTCCTCAATTATTTTACGTTAGACACACCGCGCTCAAAAGTCTCGTACTCGATAGGGAACAGAGATTTTGGGTCGCTTACTTTCATCAGGTGATATAGGCTAAACTCATAGACTTCGCCCATCTTGCAGTCTGACGGCGAGAATGGGAACGCCAAGTTACCCGCAGTAGAGATTCTGCCCTCGTAGCCGAAGTGTAGCATTGTGCTTCGAGCAAATCCGCAGATGGTGTTTGCCTCTGCCTGAGTGCTGCCCACAGCCTCGATGATTATCAGAAGCTCGTCTGAGTGGCTCTCCTCGATGCCTTTGAATATAGACATTACGCCGTTTTTGCCATAGACTTTGAAGTCGAGGAAAAAGTCTTTAAAGCCGTAGTTTTTGAAGTTATTTTCAACTCTCTCACGAACACTCTTGATGACATCGTCAATTTTAGAAATCATGATAGGGTCTGTTACTCCAGCGCAAGAGATAGTTCTGTAGCCCACCTTGCGAACACCCTCGAGTTTTACGAAGTACTCCTCTGTTGGCTCAAATCTGCTGCCAGAGACCTTTACCTTGTTGTCGTCTATCTGCTCAAACTTAGTCTGGTGTAGGTTGATAGCACCTCCAGGACCAGGCAGGATATATGGGTTGGTCTTTTCGTAGAGCGTGTGAGCCGCTACAGAGAGCGTGGTGCACTTACGGATTGGCGAAAGTGGCTCAAGCACAAAGTGGTCGTGGCGAAGGTAGCCAAACATACAGTCGCTACCACTACCCGGCAGAGCCGCAATGGCAGCACACTCAAGTATTTTACCCATGTGAATAGCCAAACCTTTGTCGAAGCCCTCGCGGATAGCCAGCGACGAGAACACCGATGGGTCGTAGGCACGTCCAGCAATGATAACGTCTGCACCACCGTTCAGAGCCTCGATAAATGGCTCCTCGCCCATCTGCGCTACTACGTGAACAGCCTCGTCGATATCTTTCTCTGTAATCTCCTTTGCAGGAGCAAGAGGTGTGATATTGCCTTTTTTATAATTTTCTCTCAAAAAATCTTTTTCAAACTCAGACTGTATAACAGCCATCTTGAAAGACAATCCCTTTTCGCGTGCTATCTCTCTTACGATGTCGAGCACAAACTCAACGTGAGGACGTGCTCCGCTACCGCCAGCTGTGCCAACGATAACAGGGATTTTTGCCTCTAAGCCAGCAGGAATCATTATCTCGAGGTCACGCTTTACAGAGTTGCGGTCTGTGAAAGAGATGCCCGCACCCAAATAGTAAGGACCTGGGTCTGTAGAACCCGCATCAACAGCGATAACATGAGGTTTACGCTTCATACCCTCCTCAAACGACTCCATTGGGAAACCGTATCCCAAAATCGCTGTGGGGGAAAGAACTCTAATTTCGTCCATAATTTTATCTCTCCTTTATTTTTGTATTTATTAAAAAAATGGGTAACTAACTCTTTTAGTTTTTTTATCAGCCACCCATTTGTTCTGTTTTTATCGTTAAATTTTATCTTTCAGAGCGAGAATTCTACTCATCTCGTTGAAAACAATCATGTAACCTTCGTCCACACCCATACCCGGTTTTGCTAAGTATTGTACAGGAGCTGTAGCCATTGCTATATGAGCACAAACCTCAGCCGAGCGGTTAGTTTCGTTGCAAGTGCCACCAAGGTAAGCACCCATACCGTGTTCTTTGCAGTAGAGGACAGCCTCAATAGCGTTGTTGATACCGCCAAGGTCTGGAGTCTTGATTTGAGCCATGTGACCTGATTTTTCTTTAGAGAAATCAATGATATCCTCCAAAGTATTACACCACTCGTCAGCCACGATTTCAGCGTTGATGCCATTTTTATCCATAATAGCACGAATATCTTTCAATGCTTTGATTTGAGCTTGTTTTTCGCCCATATCTACAGGACCTTCTACACGTAGCTTGAATGGTTTAGCAATCTCTGCCAACTCGCCAACATATTTTGCAATAGCCTCAGAGTCGTTATTGAAAACGATACCAAGCGTTCCGTAAACGTCTATATGAATAGTTGGGTTGTACGATTCGAAAGGTTTTAGGTTCAAAATACGGTTTCTGAGCCACTCTATATACTCTTTGATTTTCTCGCCCTTCAGACCAACTTTGGTCTCAACGTGGTTGAAAAGAGCGTGAGGCAACACGTTTGCACCCTTCATAATCATCTTGTCGGCGTTCATATATCTGTCGTCGCCAGACTGTGAAAAGATAGGAATAATTTTGTCTGAAATCTTTGTGCCATACTCCTCTGCAATGACCTGAGCCATAATCTTGTTTTGGCTCTTGGCAACTGCATCGAGGCAAGCCTGAGTAACACCGTAGCGGATAGCTGTGTGATACTGCTTACCAGTAGCGGGACACACGTGCTTATCTACCAAGTCTGCCATTTGGCGGAAAGTAGTAAGCTCCTTGCCCTCATAGAGCGGAGCTATCTCCTTCTCGATGATAGGAATAAAATTCTCTGCCAAAAATAGCGGGTCTCTGCCACCTGCTCCTGAGTATTGCACTGCAGCGCAGTCGCCGTGAGCAATAGCTCCGTTTTCCAACACAAACAACACAGAGATAGCCTCGCCCGCCTGACGAATAGCTGTAAATCCCTCTGTTACAGGCTCTCCTACATAGAAAGCACCATCATTTTTAGCACCCAATTTGATTGCTTTTTGGTCGTCAAAGAAAAAGCCAGTCTTTCCAGGCGCACACACCACTTTTTTAATTTTCATCTCTTTTAGAAACTTTATTTTAATTGTTTATAATTTATTTTCGGCACAATTTTGGTATCCGTGAATACCGATTGCAAAGTTAATAAAAATATCGCAAATAGGTGGTGTTTAATTGTGTGATTTTGTCTGAACTGCGATTGCTTTTTTTTGGGGGGAATTTAGAAATTTAGGAATGAAGTAATGTAGGAATTGGATGTAATCAATTTTTTTTGTAAAAAAACAAAAAAAATATCCCCTTCTTGAGAAGGGGAAAGCGACTAAGTCGCAGGGGAAGTGATGAGAAAGCATAAATCCCCCTTAATCCCCCTTTGAGCAAAGGGGGAAATGTGTTTTGTCGGTGTTTTTATTGTTGTTCGTTTATACTTTTTATCTGACTAAGTAGATACTCGAATACATATTTGGGATTTGCTCGGATATCGCTGTCTATTAGCCTGATTACGCGAAGCCCTAACAGCTCCAAATTGTGAGTGCGTTCATCATCTTTAGCAGCTGAAAATAACGAAAAATGAACTTTCCCATCTACTTCGACTACAAGATTTAGCGATTTACAATAAAAATCAACTATGTAATTTAGAATTGGATATTGTCTATTGAAAGTATATCCTGTAGATTTGGCTCGCAACTCTTTCCATAATAAAACCTCTGCAAGTTCACTATTGTTTCTCATATTTTTAGCAAACTCTTTTAACTTTGGGTTGTATGGTAGAAAGTACCTGCCAAAAAGCAAATTATCTACAGATACGCCTTTGCTTTTCAGATATTCAGGAGAGATATTTTTGTAGTACTTCATTAATCAAATATTTTTGCAAAGGTAGCAAATTCTTTAAGTTTGGAAACAAAAAAGGACAAACCCGCAAGGTCTGTCCCTGATTTGTTCACTGTCATTTTCTCTTTTTCATAAAAAACGCACTATACACCGCTGCGGACACGACTAAAAGCGACACTGCGAATGCCCACCAATTGGCTTTGCGGGATTTGGCTGATACCTCGTAGTCGTTCAAAAACGCTCTTGCAGGGGTAATTCGCCACGACATCAGTCCGCTGTCAGCTGTCTGGTAATAGTTGCCTGTCAGCACCTTGCCCGGCAGTTTTAGCGTGTAGTTATATACAACGCTCTGAGGATTCAGAAGCAGGTCAAAGAATTTGCCTGAGTTTTCGTCGTAGTCGAACAGAGAGTCGTTTTGCTTGGCAAACTCCGAGAATTTATTTGTATTGAAATACCTGTCCAACACGGGATTTATCTCTAAAAGAGCCTCGTCGTTTTGTTGATTAAATATGGTGTCCGACACTCTAATAAACTCACTTTTGGGAATATCGAGTTGCAGTTTGTCGAAGTTATCGGCATAGATACGGTACTCCTCATTCCAAAAGATATGCCTCAACCATTTGTTGTATTTCTTTTCCACCTCTCGGCAAACCTCGTTGGTCTCCATGCCATTCATACCCTTTACAAGCTGCATATTGCCATTAAACCAATAATCCGCCTCGTTTCCGTCGAGATACTTGGATATTGGCACTAAATCTGTTTGAAAATTTAGCTTAGGATAGCGTTCTGTGTAGGTGTAATACGTGAAAAACCAACGGAACTGTTTTTCTAAAGAATACGATACAGTCGTTCCACAATACTTGTTCCCCTCCAAAAAAGCGTTCATCTCATCTACAGAACCGAAATGCTTAGATATTGTAACTTCAAAATCGTTACCCAAAGAGGCAGTATCTATTTTCAAACGCTCTATATCGCTCTGTTGGATAGGATATTGGGTATTTGTATCGCCGCCTTTATACTTCCACGACACTTCACACTGTGTGGTATCTATCGCAAAAGGAAAGTATTGCCGACTTTTTTTGCATGTGTCGTTCATCATAAACGATAGCGGCACTCGGTTCTGAAAAACTCTTTTGCAACTGCCGTCTGGATAGATTTCTGTAAAAACATCTACATTCAAAATCGTGTCGCAAGACAACATTATAGCCGAGAAGGCAATAAGGCTCAAAAAATGTTTAAGTTTCATGGTGCTATTTTTTTTAGTTATTAATATCTCTACGGAAAGGGTTAGAACTCCTTTTACTATTTTCTAAATAACAAGCGTATAGCTTTTTGTATTGAAATAGATTATTCGCTGACATCGTTTCGCATGGATTATTTTTGAAATGTGCAGTCCAAGCGGTCTCCTCTTTTTTATCATTAGCTGCGTTGATGCCTGTGTTTGAGTCTTTTATGTTTTGAAATATAAATAGACCTATCAAAAACACGGCAGCGGCGTTCAGTGCTACTCTATAAAACTCAAAATATCTTTTGGGTTTCGGCAAAGGTCTCTTTGGCAACTGCTTTATTGTCTCCGCCAAAAGAGTTTCTGAATCCGACAAAATCGGCGTTTGCCTGCTTACGTCAGCAATCAACTGCTTAAATTCATTTTCGGGATATTTCTCTATATTTTTCATCTTTCAATTGATTTTAATTTATCGGTTATCGTTTTACGAGCAAGATAGAGGTTGCTTTTGATTTTTGCGGCAGAGAGCCCCGTTATCTCTACAATTTCGGGAATATCGACCTCCTCTAAATAACGTAGTGTGAACAGGAGTTTCTGTTTTGGCGAAAGTTGGCTTGTCAGTTGCCTTATGCTACTGGCAATCTCTCTGTTTATTAGCTCGCTCTCTATATCTTGATTACTTTCAATATAATTTTCTCTGATGTCTGTAAGTGGCTGTGAATGCGTTTTTTCAAATGATTTTACTCTATCCAAACACAGATTAGAAGCGATTTTGTAGAGCCAAGTAGAAAATTGGAATTTCGGGTTGTAATCGTTTAGATGCAACCACGCTCTGATAAAGGTATCTTGCACTACATCTTTAGCCTCCTCCTCGTCGCACAGAATTCTGAATGCAAGAGAAAACATCTTGGGTTGGAAATATCGCACCAATGACGAGAAAGCCAAGCTGTCGCCCTCTCTGCTACACGATATCAGATATTGTATTTCGTTATTGTCCATAAAAATCACTTTACCATATATACGAACAAACCGCTAAAAGGTCGAAAAAATATTGAACTGTTTAAGTGTCTGAACTGCGATTGCTTTTCAACTGCGTAATCTTGGTTGATACAAAAACCTAAGTAGGTTTCACTCAAAACCTAAGTAGGTTTCACCCAAAACCTCAGCAGGTATTACTCAAAACCACAGCAGGTATTTATAAAAGTATTGAGAAACTCTGACCAAAGTAAAGCTTTGTTTTCAAACCGAGCATTAAACACATAATAATATATATATGTTCAACGCTTCAACAATTAAACACTAAACATTACACACTACACATTAAACATTAAACATTAAAAACATCAAAAAACTCCACCGTGATGGCGTCTGCCAAAAAGAATCCCTGAGAGGTGAGGCGTATGTGCGTGGGAGTAATCTCTACCAAGTCGGGACGCTGGCGATACTTTTCGGCTATGCTGAGGCAACGCTGCAACTCTCCCTCGCCAAACTCCGCTATAAGTCGCTCTAAGCTAATACCTTCCGATGTCCTAAGCGACAGAAACACAAACTCGTTGAATCTATCCTTTTCGCTGAGAACCTCGCTGCCGGAGTAGCCACTACCCTGCTCTACTCCGCTTATGTACTCCTCTATCGAAGCCACATTCCAACGCCTTTCGGTGCCGTTGAAGGAGTGTGCCGCTGCTCCCACTCCGAGGTATCGCTTCCCCTGCCAATAGCCTGAATTGTGTCGTGAGTGCTTGCCTTTTATCCCAAAATTTGAAATCTCGTAGTGCTCAAAACCCGCCTCCTGAAGCCTACGGCAAAGGTATTCGTACTGCCTGAGGCTCTCCTCCTCGTCTATCTGCTCTATTTTTTTGTTTTGTAAAAGTCCGTGTAGCGGCGTGCCGTCCTCGTAGGTGAGGCAATAGGCAGAGATGTGCTGCACGCCCAAATTTATGGATCCCTCCACACTCCCCTGCCACTCCTCGAAAGATTGGTTTGGCAATGCGTAAATAAGGTCTATCGAGACATTCGAAAAGCCCGCCTCTTGCAGCCGCTTTACTGCCTCTACGGCTTGCGCGGCTGAGTGCCTACGGCGAAGGAACCTAAGCGACTCCTCGCAAAACGACTGAACGCCAAGACTAATGCGGTTGAACGGCAGCTCCGCCAGCATCGCGATAAACTCCTGCGAGAGATCCTCGGGATTGCACTCGAGGGTAATCTCTGTGGCTTGGTCGAACGAGAAGTGGCTTTTTATCGCATCAAAAATCTGCTGAAAGTGCCGCCTCTCCAGCAGCGACGGAGTGCCGCCGCCGAGGTAAATCGAACCCAAACTGCTATGCCCCAAATAGCCACTACGCAAGTGGATTTCTCGGCAAACAGCCTCTACATAAACGTCTCTATGATTGAGGCTTGTAGAGCTAAAAAAGCTGCAATAGATGCAACGACTTTTACAAAAAGGAGTGTGAATATAGAGCATTTTCGGCTTTTTTTCGTAATTTTGTGCAAAAATAGTAAAAATCTGAATTGGAACAATATGTTAGTTTTTCCGAACGCAAAGATAAATATCGGACTTCGTGTGGTAGAGAGGCGAAGCGACGGTTTCCACAATCTCGAAACACTATTCTATCCTGTTAAGGAGGTGTTTGACGTTTTAGAAATAGTCGAATCCAAAGAGTTTAGCTTCGAGGTGCTTGGCTGTGAGATAGAGGGAAGCGTAGAGGACAACTTGGTGGTCAAGGCGTATCGCTTGCTACAAGCGGAGTTCGAGCTACCAACGCTGAGCTTTTACCTAAAGAAGGCAATCCCGATGGGTGCAGGAATGGGTGGCGGTTCGGCAGATGCAACGTTTACGCTAAAAGCACTAAACGATATGTTTTTGCTCGGCCTCTCTGCTGAGAAGCTGGCTCTCTACGCCTCAAGGCTCGGCTCAGACTGTAGCTTTTTTGCCTACAACAAGCCGATGTTTGCCCGCGGCAAAGGCGAGATACTCACCCCCGCACCGCTTGACCTCAGCGGGAAGTTCCTCTTGCTCGTGAAGCCACCTGTAGCCATATCAACCCGCGAAGCATACGCAGGCGTAAGCCCCGCGAAGCCAGAGGTAGCGATGGAGGAGATTCTACACCGCCCCGTCAGCGAGTGGAGGGAGTTTGTCCGAAACGACTTCGAGGATTCAATTTTCAAAAAACACCCTATTTTAGCAAAAATAAAAGCAGATATGTATAACGGCGGAGCACTATACGCCGCGATGTCTGGCTCTGGCTCTACTATCTACGGTATTTTCGACCACTCGCCCGAGCCTCTATTCCCCAACACAGATTTTTACAGAAAAGTTGTAACTTTGTAGCTCTTTTATTTTTTCCAGAAAAGAAGCGACCAAGATATGAAAATTGCGATATTCGGCACCACCTACAGCGAGCGATACGACAAGCATCTGCTACAGATTATAGAGATTCTTCGCAGCAAGTCCATTGAGATTTGCATAGAGAAGGAGTTTTTTGAGTTTATAGAAAAGCGTTGCGGATTGCAGGCGGGTAGCGACATCAAAGTCTGCCAAGCCTCAGAGGTGGAAGCCGACATGGCAATTTCGTTTGGTGGCGACGGCACATTCCTTGTTACCGCCAAGCACTTAGCCACAAAAGACACCCCAATCTTGGGTATCAACGCCGGCAACTTGGGATTTTTGGCAGACGTAGCGATTGACCGCATAGAGCAGTGTCTGAGCAAGATAATCGACGGCGAGTATCACATCGTAGAGCGAACAATGCTCGAAGCAAAGATAGTTGGCAAAGAGGATAGCAACCTGCTGGCACTCAACGAAGTATCTGTACTTTGGCACAAAGAGCTGTCGATGATTTCTATCGACTTGGAGGTTGACGGCGAGGCGGTGGCGACCTACAAGGCAGACGGACTGCTGATAGCCACGCCTACAGGCTCTACGGCATACGCACTGAGCGTGGGCGGACCTATTATCACACCGAGCTCGAAAAACTTTCTGATAATGCCGATAGCACCACACTCGCTAACCGTTCGTCCGCTGATAGTGCCCGACAGCAGCGTGATGCGTATCAAGGCACACACCCACAACCACTACTACCAAGTCTCTGCCGACGGCTACTCTACGAGCCTGCCTGTGTCGCAAGAGATTGAGATACGCAAATCGCCGTTTATCACTCGCAGCGTAGAGCCTTTGGGCGGGACGTTCTTCCGCACCATTCGCCAAAAACTGATGTGGGGAGCAGATGTAAGGAATTGAATTTCAAGAAAATAGACTTATTAGAAATAATCGAAAAGTAAAATCATGAGAAAAATATTTTTATTGTCGTTCCTAACCGTGCTGATAGCCGTAGGTTGCAGAGCAGATGCGGGCGAAAAGGTAACTTCGGTGCAAGCCAGCGAGCTTTTGCAGGATGAGCAAGAGATAGTGATACTCGACGTACGAACACCGAGAGAGTACGAGGCGGGGCACGTCGCAGGTGCTGTAAATATCGACATGACCTCGGCGGAGTTTGCCAGCAAGATTTCTGAGCTGGACAAAGACAAAAAGTACCTCATCTATTGCCGCACCAATAGGCGCAGTGGCAAAGCTATACAAGTGATGGAAGCAGCGGGTTTTACAAACTTGGTGCAGATGACAGACGGCTTTGTGGGCTGGAGTGCAAACGGTCTGCCGACGGAGACAAAATAATTGTAAAAGTCAAAAGATTTATTTAACTTTGCCGAAAGTATTTGGTTTGAAATAATTTTTTTTGACAAGAGATATGACTAAACCCAGTTTTTACAATATACCATCATTCATAGACAGAGCATTCGGTAGTAATGTCAAACTTTTGCCGAGTGTAGATGAGTTATTTGAGTTAGAATTGGCTTATTTGGAGTTTAATTGTTTATCGAAAGAAGAGTTATTGGAACGCTCTGCATATATTAAATCGATTGACAATCAGCTAACAAAACATTTTTTGTTGTATTCAAATTACAATGATACAATAAACGAAAATAGGTCTGCACAAACGCAAGCATATTTTGAAGAAGGACAATTTTCGACAGGCTACGCCACTCACGGACTTTTCCCCTATCGTGGAAAATTTCATCCACAACTAATTAAAGGTTTATTTAATATTTTAGAAATTGAAAAAGGTGATACTATTTTAGACCCAATGGCAGGCAGCGGAACGGCTAATGTTGAAGCAGCTTTAATGGGAATAAATTCAGTAGCTTGTGATGTAAGTCCATTTTGTCAATTTATGATAAAAGTCAAATATGAATCACTGACGATTGATGCTGACTTATTGGAAAACACTACCTTTGATCATAAAAAGTTATTTGATTTTTTCAAAAAAAATAATGTTTTACAACGAATTACAGAAATAAAAGATACTAAAAAGCAAAAAATATATAATCTTGCCTTTTTAGCATGGTTAGATGCTTTGGGATATTCAAAGCGTGTAGTACGCTCCAATCATGAACAACTGTTTGAAAAAGTTTTACCACGTTATGTAGAAACCGTAAGATCAACTTTGAGAAATCCATATTATAATCAATGTGAAGTTGGTGCAGTTGAAATTTTACCCAATTCGGAAGCTCTTAAAATAGGCTTGCCTGATGAAAGCGTTGATTGCGTGATAACTTCACCACCATATTCATTTGCAATAGATTATGTAGAAAACGACAAAGACCAATTGGAGTTTTTAGGGTATGATACAAAAAAACTTAAAAACAATATGGTAGGGCTAAGAGGTAAAAATAAAACAGAGCGACTGAACAACTACTTTGATGATATGGATAAGGTTTGTTCTGAAATATCACGAGTTCTGAAAAAAGACAAATATTTTGTTATGATAATTGGTTCAAACACTAATCAGACAGGTGGAATACGATTAGAACAAACTATTATTGACTCTGCGAAAAAATACGATTTACCATTGGTAAAGTCTATTCTTAAACCCATCAAAGGAATGAGAAATACTATGAAAGACGAATATATATTAATTTTCAAGAAAAGATAAAAATGAAAAGCGTTGAAGATAAGTTTACGACTGTCATTCAGAAAAACACCTTTTATTTCATTAATCAGAAGTTTGAGGAAGATTACGAAGGTTATATTAACTCTCTGAAAGAGACCTTGTTAATTGTCAAGAACAGAGTAGAAACAGAAGGACTTAGAAAAGAGATTTTTGAATGGTTGCTGAAAGAAAAAGAAAACGGATTGAGAGCTTTATTAGCTTTAACAGGATTTTCAAATGAATATCTTAAACGGCTGACCACTATTATACGCATAGTTGACGACCCTGAACTTAATTCACTTGTGTATAAAGACAAGTGGTATAAAGAAAAAAATCCTGATAATATTCACGAATGGTCAGATAGTACAATTTTAAAGAAGATACAGACAAACGAGTACTTTCGCAAAGGTTTAGTAAATCTTTTCTTTGAGGGTGCATCTATTCCGTTTTTAGCAAATACAATTCCACTTTTTGAGTTGAAAAAACTGAGTATATCCAAGCTGAATTTTGAAATTCCTGAACTGATAGACACAATAATTCGCTATAAAGAAAAAGGCAGTTATTCTGGAATGAAAGGCAATAATCCTGAAATAGTAATTGCTGAAATTTTGGAAAACTTGGGATTGACTTACGAAACAGGCGATTTAACAGAATTAATAAGCAATGCACCTGACAATAAACGAACAATGGATTTTATCATTCCAAACAAGAAAAATCCGCTAATCATTGTTGAGAGTTCTTTTTTAGCAACAACTTCGTCGGGACAAGGCGACAAATCAAAAACTGAAATTTCAATAGATGCTTTAATCAAAGAGCATTATCCAAAAGCAACTTTTATAGGTTTTGTTGATGGCATTGGTTGGTATGTTCGCAAGGGCGATTTAAGACGAATGGTAACAGCTTATGAAGATGTTTTTACATTCCATAAAGATGAATTAAAACGATTTGAAAAACTATTAATTAAAACATTTAAAAAGTGATAGACAAGTATTTAAATAGGATTATTCAAGGCGACTGTTTAGAGTTGTTTAAAAATATCCCTGACAATTCAGTGGATATGACTTTTGCTGACCCGCCTTTTAACTTACAAAAAAAATATACGAGCTATAAGGATAATTTAGAATTTCAAGAGTATCTTGACTGGTGTGAAAAGTGGATTGCTGAAATGGTGCGAGTAACCAAGCCAACAGGTTCTATTTTCTTACATAACATTCCCAAATGGTTAACTTTTTATGCTACTTATCTAAATAAGTTTGCTCATTTTAAACATTGGATTTCGTGGGATGCACCCACTGCACCAATGGGAAAATCATTGCAGCCAGCACATTATGGCATTTTATTTTATACAAAAGAAGTAAAGGGAACAAAAATTCATGAATTGCGTTATCCTCATAAACGAGATAGAAAACAAGGATATTTGTTAAAAGATTATGGAGGGAAAAAAGATGGCTTACACCCTTTTGGTCCTTTAGTTTCTGATGTTTGGACTGACATTCACCGCATAAAACACAACTCAAAGCGTGATCCGCATCCTTGTCAATTACCCATACATCTATTAGACCGCTTAGTGCTGCTCACAACAGATGAAAATGATGTTGTACTTGACCCATTTTCAGGAACAGGAACCACAGCCATTTCTGCTAAACGATTGGGTAGAAACTACATTGGGTTTGAATTAGACGAAAATTACGCCGAAATTTCACAACATAAATTGGAACATGTAAAACCGAATTTTAAAATTGGCGAAAGTTGGGTGAGTTTTTATTTGCGTGATGTTGTAACAATCAGAAATAGTGATTGGAAAAATCTCGAAAGTTATTTTGATGTGCCAAATCCTATGCGAACCATTGACTATCAAAAAACTACTTTGAAAAAAGACATCATTATTCCAAATGATTTTGAATATCATGCAGATAAAGGTGAAGCGACAGAGCAAAGAATAAGAACAAAGATGCCACTGTTTACACCAGATTATTCTATAGCAAAATCTAAAGCTGTCGGTCAGCAATAAAAAAATAGGATTTTAGACCACATCTAAAACCCCACTTCATGCCATTAACCTTGCGGAAAGAGGGGGATTCGAACCCCCGAAACGCTTTTGACGTTTACACGCTTTCCAGGCGTGCCTCTTCAGCCAGCTCGAGCACCTTTCCTTGAAAAAAACGGACTGCAAAGTTAGTAAATTTTTCCGAAACTCAAAAGCGGCACCTCAACCCACCACCACAGCGGTCATCTTTTTGTCGAAGCTCTCGGTGGGGATTCTCTCGAAAAACTGCTCTCTGAAGCACACGCCGACCTTTTCGGACTTGATGGACTCCAAAATCATGTCGTAGAAGCCTCTGCCACGCCCCAAGCGGTTGTTTTCGGCATCGAAAGCCACGCCGGGAATTATGGCAAAGTCTATCTCTGAGGGCTCTACGGTGTCGTCGGCGCTCGGCTCTAAAATACCGAAGTTGCCCACATTCATCTGGCTCTCCGACGAGAATCGGCTCAAAACCAAGTCGTCGCCCACCGTGATAGGCAGCACAATAGTCTTGCTCTTGCTAAACTCCAATATCGCATTGCGGGTCTGCACCTCGTCTGGCAGCGACCAAAACATCAGCACACGCTCCGCCCTTACGAACTGCTCCATCTTGGCAACCTCCTTCAGTAGCCTGTCAGAACGCTCTACTTTCTCCTCTGCAGAAATCTCTGCCACCGCTGCCTTTACCTTACGGCGAAAGGCTTTTTTCTCATCTTTTATATCCATATTTTTATTTTTCTTATAAATCAAAAATCAGTCGAGCCCGAAAAGCTCCTTTGCGTTACGAGTGGTAACTCTATCCATCTCCTCATACGGGCAGCCGTAGATTTCAGCGAGCTTTCGGCACACCTCCACCATATATTTAGGCTCGTTTCGCTTGCCACGGTAAGGCACTGGCGAAAGGTAAGGTGCGTCGGCAAACACACAATTTCTGCTGACACAGGTAAGGCTACGGTAGATGTATCGACACTTGTAGATGGAACATACATAGTACGTATAGTATCTAAGGATATCAACTGCATAGAACGTCTTATTGTCAAAAGATAATTAGTCGAATAGAAAGTTGACAATCTATAATTGAAAGTGGGGGTGAACAGCTGTTTACCCCTACTTTTTCTTTATTTGGCAATTTGAATTGCAGAAATGAAAATTTATATTTAATTTTGCTGAAAAATTGAAGGGAATATCCTACTAAAGTAGTCTTAAAATTTAACTCAAACACATTTTACATGACGGTAAAAACGGTTTTATTCAAAACAATCGTGCGAAATCTGAGCATTTTGGTATTGGCAATATTGGCGATTATTCTTACTGTTTTGGGAGCGATGGACTTTATAACATCTACTTCTACATATAGAAATTTGGACTTTAATAATCGAATTGATTTTGTAATACAACAAAAATATAATAAAATCGAAAGAGAGACATTTCCAGATTTAAAATTTTATGGAAAAATCTTAGGCACAGAGCAAACTGCAGAAGTTGATATAAGTAGAGGAGACTATGATAAACATAGTGTTGGTGATACAATTCAGATTTTCAAACATAAAAGTAAAAAAGTCTATATAACAGAATATGAAATTGAAAATCAAAAGTTTATCAGCTTTTTTGGCAATCCAATATCATTTGTAATTATACCTACACTTATAGCATTCATTACAGCTATTATAACTACTACTGTTTTAGTAAAAAAAGTATTAGATAATAGGTCTTTATAAAACAAATAAAAACAGGGACAAATGGTTAATCACTCTGTCCCTGCAATTCTTATTGTATAAGCCGTTAGCTATTTTGCGACCTCTCTATCTGCTCGCCATCTTCGATACGCTTTAGGTGGCAGAATAGCAGTTCGCCACTCTCCTCGTTGCGTAGGTGCATCCCGTTGCCTTGGCAGTATTTGTACGACTTGCAATCCTTGCAGACACCCGTCTTTGTCCAACTCTTGTCGCGGAAAATCTGATAACGATTCTCCCACACATCGCGGAAGTTATCTTTGTAAATATTCCCTTGGATAAAGTTTGAGCGAAGGTCTGGACAAGCCGATATAGAGCCGTCTACAAGTACCGAAGCCACATTTATTCCCGCTTTGCAGTGGAAAAGGTTATCGCGAACCTCAAGCTCGTAGTTGCCCAAATAGCCCTCACAGCCGTAGTTGAGCTTTATCCTGCCCTCTTCGCGAGTCTCTTTGATAAAGTCGAAAAGCTGTTTGAACTTGTCAGATGGCAACTGCAGTTCTGGATACTCCTTAGCACGTCCTATAGGGAAAATAGTAAAGATACGCCACTCACGAACTCCGCCCGCGATAAGCATCTCTTTTAGCTCGTGGATTTCGCTAAAGTTACGTTGGTGTACGCAGGTTACAATATCGAACCTCACCTCTGGACTTTTTGCCAAAATCTTAGCGGCATCCCACGCTTGGCTGAAGCTACGGCTATTGCCACGTAGCCAATTGTGGTTCTCCTCCAAGCCGTCTAAACTAATAGTCACAGCACGCAAGCCCGAATTTAGCAGCGACTCTATCCTCTTCTCCGTCAGAGCCAAGCCGTTTGACACAACTCCCCAAGGGAAGCCTCTACGATAGAGCTCGAGACCTATCTCCTCGATATCCTTGCGTACTAAAGCCTCGCCGCCAGTGAGCACTATCATAGTCTTGTTTGGTTCAATGATATCTGAGACCTCGTCTAAAGCACGGAAGAAATCCTCCTTCGGCATATCTTTTACCGAAGCGTCTGTCTTACACTCGCTACCGCAGTGCCTGCACGATAGATTGCAACGAAGCGTACACTCCCACATTATGTAGTTGAGTTTGTGTAGCTTAGCCTCGTTTTTGTAGTGCTGACGTATCAGCGAAAAAGCGATTTTTTTCTTTAATGGAAGTTTGGATACACTCATTTTTTTAGCTCTAAATTTACGTTTAACTCTTTTATGGCTTTGCCATGATCCCAATCTCCATCACCACCTTTGAAATCACCTGATTGGAATCTGATAAGTTCGGTCTTACTGCTAAACTCGCCACCATTTTCCAAGCCATCTATATCAATAAAAGCAACATTCATAGAATCAACAAAATCGTAGCCTCCAGAAATATGATACATACCGTTTACATCTGTATAAACAGTGTCATTCTCATAACTGTATCTACCTTCTCTAATTACTTGAATGCCTTCGATAGCTTCGCCGCTTTCGGCAGCAGTAACCCTACCACTGATACTGAAACTAGCATATGGACAGCCGTATTCGACACAAGAGTGAAAAGAGAATCCGAAAATACCTAACACTGCAGCAACAGCAATGCTATACTTTTTGCAAAAAAACTCTTTTATTCGTTTCATAATCAATTGGTAGTTTTTTTGTCTAGTTCAACGTCCAATACTTTCTCAGCTTTGCCCTGATACCACCTGTCGTCGCCGCCCTTGAAGTCTTTACTTTTAAATTTGACGGTCTCGGTTTTACTGCTGAATTCACCACCGTTATCCAAACCGTCTATATCGGTAAATGTCAAGTTGATGGAATCAAGAAAATCATAATCTCCAGCAATATTGTATATGCCGTTTTCGTTTGTGTAGAGCGTATCGTTGCGGGTATAATCCTCTCTTATCTTTTCGGCAACTACCTGAATGCCTTTTAGAGCCTCGCCATTTTCGGCGGCAGTAACCCTGCCACTAATAGCAAAATCAGCATGTGGACAGCCGTATTCCACTAGCCTACCACCAATCTCCTCACAACTCGCAACCGAGAAACCCAAAGCACCCAAAATTGCCGCAAGGGCAATGCTGTACTTTTTGCTAAAAAACTCTCTTATTCGTTTCATAAGGTGAGATTATTTTTTTTCCAGTTCAACATTTAGCTCTTTTTCTGCTTTACCTTTATACCAACTTCCATCACCGCCCTTAAAGTCTGACCTTTGAAACCTGACTGTTTCAGTCTTACTGCTAAACTCGGCACCATTGCTTTCGCCGTCTATATCCGTGAAAACAATACTAACAGAGTCTGGAGGAAATACAGATTGGTCAGAGATGTGGTACACACCGTTTTCGTCTGTATAAACGGTGTCGCTGTAGTCCTTGCTAACCACCTGAATTCCTTCGATAGCAGTACCATTCTCGGTTGCAGTAACTCTGCCACTAATGACAAAATCCGCATGCGGACAGCCGTATTCGTTAGTAGGCTCATTAGTTATTACAGCATCACAACTCGCTACTGAAAATCCCAAAAGACCGAGAACAGCCGCAACTACAGCTGCATAATTTTTCTTAAAAAACTCTCTTAACTTTTTCATAATACAGAAATTATTTTTTGTCTAGCTCAACGTTTAGATTATTGTCGGCTTTGCCATAATCCCATTGTCCATCACTCTGATTGAAGTCTGACGGCTGTGAGCTGGCAGGTTCAGCCACTCTATCGCTGATAACAAACTCAGCACTCGGACATCCGTATTCGGGCTTTGGTTGGTCGCCACCGCCATTGTCATTGGTGGTCTTTTCGCAACCCGCAAGAGAGAATCCCAAAAGCCCAAGAATTGCCGCAATTGCAACTGCATAACTCTTTCTAAAAAAAACTCTTAACTTTTTCATAAAAAATAGATTTTTTGTTGTTAGAAAATATGTTAGTAAATCAATTTATCCCACACAATATATTATTAAGACGATATTGTCAGCTTTTTGTTGCTTTTTTTCTGAAAATTAAAACTTCTGCCAACAAAAGCACCAAGCCTTTCGTTATCATTGGCATATTTTTCTGTAAAATAAGATTCGGTTTCCACTATCAGACGAACACGTCCAACCGATTGAAAAAAACCACCCATTTCTTTCGTTCTGCACCTTCTCCTCTATCTGCTCCATCACTCTCTTTTCCTCCTCTACAGCAGCAGGGTACGGATATTTAGCCACAGTTTTATAAAATTGCTTTTTATACTGCTCGGCTTTTTTGGGGTTTTTATCTACCAACAAAAAGTATGAATACAAAACACGAGTGTGATTTATCAGATAAGGTGTTTGTTTCAAATGTTTTAGAGTGTTTTTATCCACTTCCGATTTGTCCGTTATTTTGCCGTCCAAAATATCTATTCCCAAGAAATCAGACTGCAATTCCAATCTGTAAAGGTCAAGAAAAGCCGGCTCATTTTTATACTGTTCAAACAGAGTCTTAGCCTCTTCGTACTCTTCATTTTCTATTAATCGACCGATTTTTATATAAATAACGCTCAGCACCATAAAGTTTGAAAAGTCTGCATCCTCCGGCAGTTCAAAAAGCTCATCAGGCATATCATTCAGTCGTTTCCCTTCCGACATCTGAGCGTTGACTTCTATTTGCAGCCAGAAGGAGCGTCTTGCCATCTTGTCCTTTCTCAAATAAAAAATATTATATCCATCGTTTGGAATTTTACCATTTATGGGTATAAGATTGATTATTCCTAAAATTATCCCAACAAAGCCGAAAGCAAATAGAAACAAATCGGCAAAATTGGTTGTCGCAGCCAATAAAAGAGCTAATCCGCCAACGATAATATTCAGCAATCCGCCACCCAAATTATAAAACATAAACGGATAATTTCCATCGTTGTAGGCAGGTGGTCGCATAAGGCACTGTCCGCCCGTTCCGGGAATGGAGTAACGTTTAGTAACCAATTTCCCGTTTTCTCTTTTTATCAGCAAACTCCCAACCCGATACGATACAAATGTGTAACCGCTTAATCTACCGGCAATTAAATGCCCAAGCTCATGAATAAGAACGTGCAGGATGCAAGAG
Source organism: uncultured Paludibacteraceae bacterium (assembly GCA_964345905.1). Taxonomy (GTDB): domain Bacteria; phylum Bacteroidota; class Bacteroidia; order Bacteroidales; family Paludibacteraceae; genus F0058. The sequence continues at coordinate 20,107 of CAYFSY010000007.1, forward strand.
AGCATTAAAAACAGCAATGACTTTACAACCGACCAAGGCGTTATACCCAGATCTGTTTTAGCTAAAAGGATTCCGAACGCACCACCCATCGCGGTAAATATTAGAAAAACAAGAATCTCTTTTAGTGCTTTCTTTACTTTATTATTTTTCATTTATTTAGTTTTTAAATTATTTTTTTCGTTTACATCAGTCGATTTCGTCTGTGTGGCTGATGTGCATCTCGCGGTTGCTGAGCGGATAGCTCTCTCCGAGCAATAGGTTTGAGAGGAAGTGGACGAGATACTCATCTGTCTTGTAAACTCCCTTGGATAAATCCTCGTAGTTGGCTCGCACGAGAGCGTTGCGGAACGCCCAAGAGTGCTTGGCAAACATTTCGTTGTTTACCTCTTTGAAGCCCAGTTTTCTAAGATATTTTATCAAGAAAAGTGCAGTGGTGCGGGTGTTGCCCTCGCCAAAGACGTGAATCTGCCACAAGTACGACACAAAATGTGCAATATGCTCCACCACCTCCTGCCTCGATAAGCCTTTGTAGCTGAACTTTTTCTCTTGCTCAAAGTCGTACTCCAAAGTCTCTCTGATACTTGCAGCACTTGCATAGATAACGCTTTCGCCACCGAGCACCCACTCCCTTTTGGTGATGTTGTAGTCTCTGATTTTCCCCGCATGGCTGTAGATACCTTGGAACAAGCGACGATGGATAGAGATATACTCTGCGGGCGAAAACGAGAAGGTCTCTTCGCTTAGGATTTCGGCGATACGTGCCGAGACTTTATCAGCCTCTTCGGTGCGACTTTCACTACTCCTCGAGGTTTGCTGCTCGTAATAAGAGTCTATGCGTTGCTTTACCTCGTCGATGGTGATGTAGCCCTCGATGTTCTGCTTTGCTGTGTCGATAAGGTATTCGGAAGGCTCCAGCCCATCGACTTGCTGTAAGCCGATAGCCGTCTTCCAAACCTTTGCTTTCTCTGCTCTGTCTGGCTCGCCCTGCCGTAAATACTCCTCAAAATTTCCCATTTTTGATTTTTCCAAAATCTTGTTCAACTTTATTTTTTACAAAACCTATATTTTCTGTAATACTTTTTTTATTCTTTCATTCCTCAAATCTATTGATTCAATAGTATTGTTTTTATATTCAATGTATTCCTCTTTTGAACTTGGCAAAGGTGTAGAATGAAAATTACCAAAAGGGACACAAAATTTAACGTTGTATTCTTCATCTACAAAATCCTGTAATAAGAAAAAATTTATATAGTTTTGGAAGCTTTCGAATAGACTAAAAAAATCATTATATCGTAAAATCGTTTCGTATAAAGGACTTGTTTCTTTTTTGTAAAATCTACGTATGCACTCTAAAGTCAAATCAAATCTATCACAAATATTTTTATTAACTCCCCTTGCTTGATTGATTGTAAATCCATTTTTTCTGTGTGCTGGAAAAACTATATGACCTCCAATTGTTCTCACTTTATATTCAAACTCTTTTTTCTCTTCTTCGTTAAGCCAACCTTCAAATTTATCACTATATCTACCAACAAAGTGTGGACACATTCTATCACTTGATAAGTTGTCACAAAGATTACTTTTTAAAAGAATCCTACCATATTTACCATTAATTGTAAAAACATCTAATTCTAAAAACTTACCATTAAATAGATTTTTTGTCCATAACAATTTATGGATTTCATACAATTTTAAACTATCCGTATCAGGGTCTCCACAGATACTGTCATTTCTGAAATCAAAGTTTATATCAAATTCAACCATTTAAAACTTATGCTAATTACTGATTTTATTTTCCATAAGGTTTTTTACTACACGAAACAAAGGTACAAAATAATTTTTGCAAACGCACAACTTTTTCACAAAAACACATTTTTTGCTCCCGACAGCCAAAAATATCTTAACTTTGCACTCTGCTTTTGAAAAAAACACTAAAACTTATGTCGCAAGGATTAAAAAACACACTTATTTTCTCGGCTCTCTCGGTAGCCTGTATCTTGGCGTTTATGGCAGACCTGCTACTCGGCAACGTCTATATAAGCCTACAAGACCTGATTTCGGGCGATGAGATTAATCGCGAAATCCTCTGGAACTTTCGCCTGCCAAAAGCCATAACAGCGCTGAGCGTTGGTGCGGCTATCTCGGTGGCGGGACTCATCATGCAGACGCTATTCAAAAACCCGCTGGCAGACCCCTACATCTTGGGTATCAGCTCGGGTGCGTCGCTCGGCGTGGCTGTGTTTCTGCTCGGCGGCAGCTTTCTGCCTTGGGCGGTTTATAATAGCGGCTGGTCGCTTGTGTTGGCAGCGATAATCGGTGCCATGCTGGTCTTGGGACTGGTCTTGGGGGTCTCTTTCCGTGTGCGTCAGGCGGTTACGCTGCTGATAGTGGGTATCATGTTTGGACAGATTGCCGGCAGCCTCGTTACAATCCTGCAAAACTACAGCAACCCCGACTCGCTGAAGCTCTTTATATCGTGGTCGTTTGGCTCTCTACAGTCGGTCAGCTGGAAGTATATGGCGGTGATGCTACCAATAATTTTAGTTGGACTGATTTTGGTCTTTACCATGCAAAAGCAGCTCAACGGACTACTTCTCGGCGAGCACTACGCCAAAGGTTTAGGCATCTCAATCGTTCGCACAAGGGTTATGATAATCATCGCTGTGGCACTCTTGGCTGGTGCAACGACTGCCTTTACAGGTCCGATTGCCTTTATTGGCTTTGCCATGCCTCACTTGGCTCGCGGCTTGTTTCGCACTGCCAACCACAAGGTAATCATTCCCGCAACGATGCTATGTGGCTCTATCACACTGATACTTTGCGACCTAGCCTCTACGCAAATCCCCGCCGAAGGACACACCCTGCCTATCAATGCCATAACATCGCTCATCGGTGCTCCGTTTGTGATATGGGTGATTTTTAAGCGGCTGAAAGGGTAGGTTTTGTTTAATTTAGAAATTTAGAAATGTAGGAATTTAGTAATTTGCTATATTGCAAAAGTAATTTGTTACATTGCAAAAGCAATTTGTTACATTGCAAAAGCAATTTGTTACATTGCAAAAATAATTTGTTACATTGCAAAAATAATTTGTTACATTGCAAAAGTAATTTTCTATGTGAAGCAAACAATTTTCCACGTGAAGCAAACAATTTTCCATGTGAAGCAAACGATTTTCCACATGAAGCAAACGA
>CAYFSY010000008.1:0-22893 GCA_964345905.1 uncultured Paludibacteraceae bacterium
TGTCTGAGAATCAATCTCTACACCAAGCTTTTCTGCCAACCCCTGAGCGATGCAGAGGCTTTGGTTGAAGCCACGCTTTTTTAGCTTGTTTTTGTGCAGTGGAACGGGCACAATCAGGTCGATATCCCTAAACCTCGAACTCTCTGAGAGCTGCACACCAGCCAATCGTCCGAGTACAATGCCTATCTCTTGATTTCCATGGTATTTCAGTTTATGCAGCAGCTTCTGAAACGGCGAACCTTTAGTGTAGTAGAAGTAGGCTGTAGCCGACTCTACATCTGCTCTACCCCAAAAGCGCTTTTCGACTGCATTATCAGGCACAAGGTGCATATTGGTCTTGGGGATTTTGTGCAGGCAAGTGGTGCAAATCAGCTCCTCGCCAGCCATCAGGCTATCGTCGCAGCAAACACAAAGGTTCGGATAGAGCAATGAGAGCACATTATCAACCCAATCCCTGAAAGCCATAGCGGTAAAATTTTAGCCTACGCCTGTGTGTCCGAAGCCGCCTGCACCGCGTTCGGTCTGATCGAGCGACTCCACCTCGTGCCACTCGGCTTGCTCGTGCCGAGCGATAACCATCTGGCAGATTCTCTCGCCGTCCTCCACTAAAAAATCCTCCTGCGAGAGATTGACTAAGATTACACCGATTTCGCCACGATAGTCTGCATCAATCGTTCCGGGCGAGTTTAGCACCGTGATACCCTTTTTCAGAGCCAAGCCGCTACGGGGACGTATCTGCGCCTCGTAGCCGCGTGGTAGAGCTATATACAAGCCTGTGGGGATCAACGCTCTACCAAAAGGCTTGATAGTAATAGGCTCCGACAAGTTGGCACGCAAATCCACCCCTGCCGAAAGTTCTGTAGCATAGGCTGGTAACGGGTGGTGCGATTTATTTACAATTTTTATCTGCATTTTTATATATCTCTATTTTTCAAAAAACTTCATTACAAAAGATATTATCTAACATCTATCCAGCGCTTTAGAATATCTTGATAGCTGTCGATTCTGCGGTCGCGGAAATAGGGCCAGATACGGCGCAAGTCCTCAGTTCGCTGCATATCTACATCTGCCATGAGGATTGTCTCCTCCTCGCCAGCTTGAGCCAAAAGCTCGCCTTGTCCGCCAAAGATAAAGGAATTTCCCCAAAAGTGTATTCCCTCACTGCTACCCTGCTCTACTGGCTCAAAGCCTGTGCGGTTGCAAGCCACAACTGGAATGTTGTTTGCCACCGCATGACCGCGCTGCACAGCTATCCAAGCCTCAAGCTGGCGGCGACGCTCCTCTGCCGTGTCGCTCATATCCCAACCGATTGCAGTAGGGTAAATCAATATGTCGGCACCCTTCAGAGCCATGATACGAGCGGCTTCCGGATACCATTGATCCCAACAAACCAAGACACCGAGCCTGCCCACAGAGGTGTCAATCGGCTCAAAGCCTAAATCGCCGGGGATAAAGTAGAACTTCTCGTAAAAACCTGGGTCATCTGGAATATGCATTTTGCGGTAGATGCCTGCGGTAGAACCGTCAGACTCAAGTACCACAGCCGTATTGTGATAAATTCCCTTGGCACGCCTTTCGAAAAGCGAGATGACAAGAACTATCCCCAAACGCTTGGCTAATTCGGCAAAGTGGCGGGTCGATTCGCCGTCGAGCTCCTCGCCAAGGTCAAACTTACGCACATCCTCTGTCTGGCAGAAGTAGAGGCTGTTGTGCAGTTCGGATAAAACCACTAACTTAGCACCCGCCTTAGCCGCCTCCTCTATCCTCTGCGACTGCTTTTCGATATTTCTCTGACGCTCCTCGAAGTGCGTCTGTTGTATTAATGCTACTTTCATATTCTATCTATATTTCTTACAAAGTTGTTTTTGCAAAGATAGCTCTTTTTTGCTGAATTTAGAAATTACAATAAATATAATGGGACTCCAATACTATCCAAAAAATTATCTGAATCTTAACACAAAAACAACCTTAACATATCATTATTAAGATAGAGTTAAGCAGTATTAAGATTGGGTTAATAAGCGGTTACGAGAGGTTTTGCGTAAAATAAATCGACTAATTTTGCACTCGAAAAACTCATGCATGGTTTTATCAATTATCAAAAAAATCAATTAACACAAAATTAAAAAAGTTAAATCTTATGAGAAAGAAAATTGGACTATTGACACTTGTTTTGGGAGTTTGTTTGCAGAGCGTAATGGCTCAAGGCAAATATGTATCTGGCGACTTTCACCAACACACAACCTACACAGACGGTAGCTACACTATCGGCTACATGATGGACAAAAACGCATTCTACGGTCTAGACTGGTGGGCAAACAGCGAACACGGTGGCGGCTTCAACCAATGGGCTACTGTCAGCGGTGCAGACCTCGGCACACAAGTAAAATGGGAGAACACAGGAATTACACTTCTCGGCACACCAAACAACGGCAAGATGTGGCGTTGGCAATCGCTTAGAGACTGGTCGTTCCGCGACGTTGAGCTATACCGCAAAGTTTATCCAACCAAACTCATTATCCAAGGTTTTGAGTGGAACGCACCAGGACACGAACACGTTGACGTAGCTATCATAGACAGCCAGTTCATTGCAACTGGACGTAACTGTAATCCTTTAGCAGAGTTTGAATACAAGTTCGACAACTCAGACGCAGACAGCACAAATCCTAATGGCTGGGTAAAATCAGCTACTACAGGCAAGGCAAAAACCCTTGAAGCCGTAACATGGATGCAGACCAACTATCCTAACACTTCATGGATTATACCTACTCACCCAGAGAGAGCAAACAAGTTTAAAATCGAGGATTTCAGAAACATGAACAACGCTGGTCCAACCGTTTGCTTCGGCTTCGATAGCCAGCCTGGACACCAAAAGACAGCTAACCGCGGTGGTCTTAGAACAACATCTTATGGTGCTACTGCAGAGGGTGCTACATGGGGAGGCACAGGTGCTTTCGCTGCTCACATCGGTGGCGTATGGGATGCACTACTTAGCGAGGGCAGAAAATGGTGGCTCTTTGCAAACTCAGATGCACACGTAATGTCAGAGGACTTTTTCCCAGGCGAATATCAGAAAACAAAAACATTCGTTACAAGCCTTGACGCTCAATCTATCGTTGACGGTTTACGCTCTGGCAACTCATACATAGTAACTGGCGACCTTATCGACTCTCTTAGCTTCAAGGTTGGCACAGCTACAATGGGACAGACATTTAACGCTACTACAAACACCGTTACTGTAAGCATCATCGTAAGAGACCCACAAGGTACAAACAACAATACCTACAGCACATTCACAAACCCTGAGTTAGACCACATCGACATCATCGCTGGCGTGGTTGGCAACAAGATTGACCCATCAAGTCCTGACTACACAAAAGGAACAGTAGAGACTACAAAGGTTGTGGCCCGCTTCGGCAAAACCGCTCACACAGACGCTAACGGCATCACTACCCAAATATGGACAGACCTTGGCAATGGCGTAAAGCAGATAAACTACACCTTCACATTGACATCTAATAAAATGTATCTACGCCTAAGAGGTACACACCACGCTTTTGGTGCTGCCAACACCGAAATTGATGACAAAGGCAATCCACTTGTGGACAACTTTGGTGAGAACACTGCTGCTAAAGCTTTCGAAGACCTTTGGTTCTACAGCAACCCTATATTTGTAGAGACCACTGCAAATACATCTGCTCCAGCACCAAATAGCGACAACGCTTTCTCGGTTTACCCAAATCCTACAGATGACATCCTGAACGTTGAGATGGGAAAAGAGACAAGTGGCAAGTTGGCAATCTACGACATGGGTGGCAAGCAGGTTATGAACGTTACTCTAAACAACGAAAAGAGCAAGCAAATCTCTACATCAAGCCTTGCAAAAGGAAACTATGTAGTAAGAGTAAATGATTTTTCTCAACAGATTATTGTAAAGTAAAAACCGAAAAGATTTATAAATAAAAGGTAGGCTTTAGAGAATTCTAAGGTCTGCTTTTGGTTTGTATAAACAAAAAAAAAATAGAAAGACTTTGGTCTCTCTATTTTGAATTTCTCAGAAATCCGACTTGTATTAGACTTTGATTTCTACAGACACACCGCTTGGCAGCTCGAGCTTCATAAGAGCTTCGATTACTTGCGAAGAAGATGAGTAGATGTCAATCAATCTTTTGTAAGAGTTTAGTTCGAACTGCTCACGAGACTTCTTGTTTACGAAAGTCGAACGGTTTACAGTGAAAATTCTCTTGTGTGTTGGCAATGGAATTGGTCCGCTTACAGCTGCACCAGTTGTTTTTGCCGTTCTTACAATCTTTTCCGCAGATTTGTCTACCAAATTGTAGTCGTAAGATTTCAGTTTGATTCTGATTTTTTGTTGACTCATAATAACTTTTAATTAATTAAACTATTTAACAATAAAACTCATAGCGTCCCTCGTTAAGAGTCATTCGCTAACAAGAAAACGCTCCGCCTCTTTTCGAAACGGACTGCAAAGGTAACACTTTTTTTTGGAAAAACACCTATATTTTCCATTTTGGTTGGAAAATTCATCTATAATTTTAGTCTAAATCCTCTATCCAAGTGATTGAGGCATCTGCCCAGAGGTGCTCTATGTCGTAGAACTCGCGGGTCTCTTGCTGGAAAATATGGACTATTATCGCACCATAATCCATCGCAATCCACTCTGCGTTTTCGTAGCCGTCGTGAGCAAATGGTTTTACGCTAAGGTTTTCGCGAACAAAGTCACGAGTAGTGTCGGTAATAGCCTCTACTTGGCGGTTCGAGGTGCCTTCAGAGATGACAAAATATTGGCATGGCGACTCAATCTTTGTCATATCCACAACGGCTATTCTCTTGGCTTTCTGTTCTTGCATCCCCTTTACTATTGCGTCTAATAGGGTTTTGTCGTCTATCTGTTTCTGCATTCTGAAAATATAAATTTGTTTCTTTTTTCCTTATAAAATAATTGCAAAGTTAGGATTTTTTTCGCAGAGTTTTATGAAAATTATTTTTATGATTCTACTCCGTCTGTTTACGGTCTTTACGATAACTCCAAGGTGCTTGCGGGTTTTTACCCGACCAAAGTCCGACCTTGTTTTTGCTTGCAGTTCGCTGAGCCTCAGCGTATTCGTCTGAGTTGTAGAACTTCTTGTAGTGCCAAGCCATTCCCGAGCGAATCATCTCGAGCCCCACGTCTTGAGCCTCCCTATAAACCCATACTACCTTGCGTCCATAGCGGTCGGTAGATTGTATCTTGATACGAACATTTTGGTTGAAAATCAGTTGCGAGAGCCGCTCTTTGCTACGCCTGCCGAAGTCTTGCACAAGCTCGGGTGCGTCAATGCCGTAGATGCGGCAACGAATCTGCTCCTTCTGCTTTGTCAGAGCCTTGAAAGTGTCGCCATCGGATATTCCCACCACATAGACCTCCAGCTCTTGGTAACTCTTGGTTTTGCCTCGCTTTTGGGTTGATTCTACATTGCTATCCGTTTCGCTCTGCTCCGCACTCTGAAAAGATGTGCAAGCCATCAGTAGCGTGGTTATCAGCAGTAGGTAAATTGTTGGTTTTCTTATCATAACAGTCTAAATTGTGCCTTTTAGAAATGATTGCCTGAGTGGTTCGTCGAACTTCTCGATGGCGTAGCGAAGCATTGTGCGAGGCATCTGCTTATATCTGCCGTCTGCCAAAAGGAACTCCACCTCGCGTTTATGGTCTATTTTTCCCGCCTCGCGTAGCATCCAGCCGACGGCTTTTTGAAGCAAATCCTCTTGGTTCTTTATCAGTATTTCAGCGATTTGAAAGGTTGTGTCAAGCTCGCCCTCTCTGATAAAATAGAGCGTCGAGACCATTGCAATACGCTTTTGCCACATGTCGCCACTCGTGGCTAAGTCGAAAAGCGGTTGCTTGGGTTTGTCATAGAGGTATCTGCCAACAATATTTGGTGCAGAGACATCTACTAAATCCCAGTTGTTTATGTATTTTGTGTTTTTCAGGTAAAAATCGAAAATCGTTTTTTGTAGCTCTTTGTCTTTTCTCGCCTTGCTAAAGAGCCTTTCTAAATGCAGCAGAGCGGCACTTCGGCACTCGTGTATTTCGTCGTGTAAAAGCTTCTCTATCTCCGAAAGCTCTGCGACTGGATTCTCCTTTACCAGAAGCCTGATTTGCGGCACCTTCACACCGACGAACTTATCTCCATAGCCATACTCGCCTTTTCCTGTCTTGAAAAACCACTGTAAAACTTTGGCTTTCTCCTCATTTGAATGGCTTAGTAGTAGCTGCTTAAAGGCTTTTGCGGTCATATCTTTTCGAGTGTTTTTTGCCTGACTTCGCGGTCGGTAGCGACATAGTCCTCAAGCGTTGGTTTTGGGATAAACGTGGCTTCTGCCATCGCTTTTTCGATGATGTCGCTCATCTCGAGGAATCCCACTTTTCCCTCGAGGAATTTGGCTACCACCACCTCGTTGGCTGCATTCAAGACACAAGGCATGTTTCCGCCTCGGTTCGAGGCATCGTAAGCCAGCTGCAGGTTGCGAAACCTCTCTGTATCGGGCTTTTGGAACGTCAGGGTGGTGAGCTCGTGTAGCTCTATCCGCTGCACGTCAGCCTGCAGGCGTCTGGGGAAGGTCAGAGCGTATTGGATTGGGTGGTGCATGTCGGGACTGCCAAGCTGAGCCTTGAGGCTGCCGTCTCTGAACTGCACAAGCGAGTGGATTATCGACTGCGGATGCACCACCACATCTACCCTATCGAGCCCTACGCCAAAGAGCCATTTCGCCTCAATCGCCTCGAAGCCTTTGTTCATCATGGTTGCCGAGTCGATTGTGATTTTTGCACCCATCTGCCAAGTTGGGTGGCGAAGTGCATCTTTTGCCGTCACAGAACGCAGTTCGTCGAGCGATGAGTTACGGAACGGTCCGCCTGATGCAGTCAGGATTAGCTTCTCTACGCTCTCCTCATTTTCGCCCACAAGACATTGAAATATAGCACTATGCTCGGAATCGACAGGCAGAATATCCACCCTGTTTTTCATAGCCAACTCCGTGATAAGCTCGCCCGCCACCACAAGGGTCTCTTTGTTTGCCAAAGCAATCTTTTTACCCGCCTCTATAGCTCGCACAGTCGGCAGAAGTCCGCTATAGCCCACCATGGCTGTTACCACCGTGGTAATCGGCGCCATAGCTGCCACCTCTGCAATGGCACTCTCGCCTGCAAAGACCTTTATTGGCAGGTCTGCCAAAGCCTCTCTAAGCTGTTGATAATAAGCCTCCTCGCCTATTACCACCACTTCGGGTTGGAACTCGCGAGCCTGCGAAATAAGCAAATCGACGTTCCTGCCCGCCACCAACGCATAGACCTCGAATAGGTCGGGGTTTTGCCGTACTATGTCGAGCGTCTGAGTGCCGATAGAGCCTGTAGAGCCGAGTATCGCTAAAGTCTGTTTCATCTCTTTCTCTCCAATGTTTCGTAATAGAATTGCAAGCCAGATTTTTCGTCTGTCTGTAGCTCTGACTTCTCTATTGTAGTCCACTCCGAGCGAGGAATTTCAGGGAAATAGACGTCTCCTTCGAAAGATTTGCACACTACCGTCAGATAAATTCTATCAACCAAGCCGAGAGTCTGCTCGTAGATTGACGCACCGCCAATTATAAAAACCTCATCACCACGACAGAGCGACAGAGCCTCATCAATCGACGAGACCACCTCCACACCCTCAATCTCCTTTACTGTATTGGAAATAACGATGTTACGCCTGTTTTTCAGAGGACGAAACGGAAGCGAAAGGTATGTCTTACGACCCATCACCACCGTGTTATTCTCCGTCAGGCGTTTGAAGCGTTTGAGGTCTTCGGATATGTGCCAAATCAGTTGATTATCCCTGCCGATAACTCTATTTTCGGCTACTGCTACTATTATCGAAATCATACAATTTTCAGGTTTTAAGATAAAACTTTGCAAAGTTAGTAAAAATAATCTCTAAAACAGCTTTTGAAAATTGGCTCTTTGTTATGAAAAAAACATATTTTATTATAAATCAGCGATTTGCAAATTTGTAACAAAAACGTACCAACCTATTACAATTAAAATTAGTATCTTTGTGAATTAATTTTTTAAACTAAAGTAAATTTTAAACTGTAATTTATGAGAAAAATTTTTAATCTTATTGCGGTTTTACTGCTATCAGCGACAGCTGCTTTTGCTCAAACCCCTGTTAAGGGTATAGTGCTTGACGCTGAATCTGGAGAACCGCTTGTAGGCGTGTCTATTCAAATCGAAGGCACGTATGACGGCACACAGTCGGGATTGAACGGCGAATTTTCGCTAAACGTAAATGGTGATAAGCACCTGATTTTCACCTATCTCGGCTATGAAGGAAAGACAGTAAAAGCCTCTGATGCTAAAGAGGTTCGCCTGAAGTCAAACAGCATTGAGCTGAAAGACGTAATGGTAACTTCGCAGATGGCGGTGGCTCGTAAAACTCCTGTGGCTGTCTCTAACATCACGTTTGACAAAATTGAGGAGAAGCTCGGCAACGCTGAGTTCCCAGAGATTCTGAAATCCACGCCGGGCGTTTACGCTACAAAAGCTGGCGGTGGCTACGGAGACTCTAAAATCAACATGCGTGGTTTCAAATCGGAGAACTTGGCTGTGATGATAAACGGCGTGCCTGTAAACGACATGGAGTGGGGCGGCGTATATTGGAGCAACTGGGCTGGTTTGGCAGACGTTACTCGCATTATGCAGACCCAACGCGGACTTGGTGCTTCGAAAGTATCTGCTCCTTCGGTGGGTGGCTCTATCAACATCGTTACAAAGGCTCACGAGGCTAAACGCGGTGGTTCGGCATCGTACGCTATGGGTAACGACGGCTACAACAAAGTTCTATTCAACATCTCTTCTGGAATGCTGGATAAAGGCTGGGCTTTCACAATTCTTGGTTCAAGAACTTGGGGTAAAGGCTACATTCAAGGAACAGACTTCGAGGGCTGGAACTACTTTGTAAACATCTCTAAACTCTTTGGTGCGAACCATACGCTTTCGCTTACTGCCTTTGGTGCACCTCAGACACACAATCAGAGAAACTCTGGAAACGCTCTAACAATAGCAGAGTGGCAGAGAGTTGGTGGCTATATGAAAGACGATAGTCCATACAAGTACAACCCAACCTACGGCTTCGACTCTAACGGTCAGCAGAGGTCTGCTAACTACAACTTCTACCACAAACCACAGATTTCTCTGAACTGGAACTGGCAGATAGACTACAAGAGCAGCCTTGCTACAGTGCTCTACACCTCTATCGGTAGAGGCGGTGGCTACAGCGGACAAGGCGGATTGAATCCATCAGACGCTACTGAGAAATATACATACAGCAGCTGGTATGGTGCAAATAACGGTTTAGTAAATAACACATTCCGCAACGAAGATGGAACATTTGCTTACGACAAAATCGAAAAGATGAATGCCAATAGCACTACTGGTTCGCTTATGGCAATGAGTAAGAGCAAAAACTACCACAACTGGTACGGATTGGTCTCTACATACACAAATTCGTTTACTAAAAACATTGACTTCTATGCTGGTATCGACCTTCGTTACTACAAAGGCTTGCATACCAACGAGTTGATTGACCTATACGGTGGTAAATACTTTATCGACGAATCGTCTCGTAAGAACGTAAAGGCGGCAAACAACGTGGCAGCAGCAGACCCTAACTTCAAGATGCAGAAGCTCAAAGTGGGAGATGTGGTTTATCGCGACTACGACGGATACGTTATGCCAGAGGGCGTATTCTCTCAGGTAGAGGGGAGCTTCTTTGGTAGCGCAATGACTGCGGTTGTATCTGGTTCGGATTCTAACACAGCTTACTGGCGTTACGACCGCTTCTACTACGACAAGGAGCATGCTCGTTCAGAGACTCTAAACTTCTGGGGATACACTGTAAAAGGTGGTATGAATTACAACTTTGCTTCTTACCACAATGCATTCTTTAATGTTGGCTATATCAGCCGTGCACCTTACTTCTCTGGCGGTGCGTTCTTGCAGTCAACTACATCTAACCAAGTAAACCCAAATGCTGTAAACGAGAATGTATTCTCAGCAGAGGTGGGTTATGGCTTCCGTTGGAAATATTTAGCTGCAACTGGTAACGGTGACTTCACAAAATGGATGAATAAAACCATGACCAAGTCAACGGATTACACTATTACAGACGAAGAGGGCAACGCAAGCACAAACCGTGCTATCATTAACATGGAGGGTGTAAACGCTCGCCACATGGGTGTGGAGATTGAATTGAAGTCAAACCCAACCAACTGGCTTGAGCTCTCTGCGATGCTTTCGCTTGGAGATTGTCAGTGGGACAACGACCCAAAAGGACTTTGGTACAACGCACAAGGACAACCTTTAGCTGACTCAAGAGGAACTATTGCTTCAGAGATTGGCGGTGCAGACCACGCTTGGTCTAAGCTAAAACTCAAAGGCATCAAGGTAGGTGGTTCGGCTCAGACAACCTACGACTTGGGTGTTACATTGAAGCCTATAAAAGACCTACGCATTAACGTTAACCTCAATGGAAGCAGCCGCTTGATTGCAGACTACAACTTTAGCAGTAACAACCTGATTATGAATACAGAGTACAACTTTGTTCAGCCTTGGGTAGTACCGGGTGCAGCTACAGTAGATATAAGTGCAAGCTACAAATTCAAAATGGGTGGCACTTGGGCTACAATCTCAGGAAACTGCGACAACCTATTTAACCAAGTTTATATCGCTGACGCTACAGACGGCGGAGACGGACTATGGTCATCTGCACGCGTATTCTACGGCTTCGGCAGAACTTGGAGTACAAGACTTAAAATTAGTTTCTAACCATAATTAATCATTTATTAAATTGATATGAAAAAGTTATTAAATATAGTAATTGTAGCAATGATGGCACTACTTGCAACATCTTGCGACTACAACGAAAAGAACTTTCCTGGTTACAAAGATGGTTTGCAGCCTACAGACGTGCAGACAATAGAGTACACACTGACAGATGCTGACTACAAAACCATTGCAAACAATTCTACAAACAAGAATTTAGCAAATAGCAATGACGTTGCTAAAGAGCTAAAACTTGTTGAGACTCAAAAAGCTTTCAACCCACAAGTTACAGCTCAGGACTACGCACCAGCGCTTCTAAACTACAGATTCTCTACTTTAGATGACAAATCGGCTATACGCCTTACCTACAACTTTGTAGAGGACTTCGCTGTTTCTTTCCCAGAGTTGAACGGACTAAGCACCACTTCGCTCAATGCACGTGATTACGACACTATCTACGGCACAGGCAACACAAAGAACTGGTTTGAGACAACTGCTCAGATTTCTGACAATATGGGCAAAATACTCAACGGCAGAGTGGCTGGCGCAGAAGATGGCACTATTGTATTGGTTACTTACAACATGACAGACGCTAAGGTTCTGACTTCTGCTATCTGGAAGTACAACGGAACTGCATGGAGTGAGTTTAAAGACAATGCTGTGTATCTGATGCAAAAGGCAGATTATGTACCTATGGGTATTGGTTTCGATAACTTCTCTGGCTCACAAGCAGACTCAAACCTGCCTACTTTCCTAAAGCAAAAGTTCCCTTACGCTTCGGCTGACACAAAGGAAACCATAGTGTATAAATTCTACGCTTCTGGCAACACTACCGTAAGAGCAGACGAATATATCTACAACGGTAGCGAGTGGCAAAAGAATAAAGGCACAAAGATTGTAGTAAAGACAGACCAGTTTGTAAAGAACAATGGTGTTTGGGTTTATAACCCTTCGGTTACTATCAATCTGCCTGCAGAGAGAAACAACCCTGCTATCATGGCTTACTATCAGGCTGCAACAGACTGGGTTTGGGAGAATATCGACCAGCCAGCAGGTGTTACAGCGAAAGGTTTGGGATACGTTACAAGCTACGGTAACAACGACTACTACGGAGGAGCAAGTGCTTACTACAACAACGTAGACCACCGTCCTGACAAAGCTCGTGAGCAGGTTGCAAAGTCTAACATTGAGGCTATCAGAACTGCCTACGACAATATGACAGATGAGCAGTTGATGAATAAACTTCGTGAGAACCTTGTCCGCTCATTTGGCGGAATGCTCGAAAAGATGCACCCAGAGGCTGAGCCTGTAGAGGGAATCGAGGTAATCTACACTATCAACTACGTTGTATATAGTCCAAATGCTGCAGGTGCGTTTGTAAACTCAAACTGGACTGTGGCATACAAAGTAACTGGAAAAGGCAAGTTTGAATACATCGCAGACTCTCAGAAAGAGATTGTACAGTAATCGACAGAGCTTATTAATAATAAAGAGGCACTTCTTTTAGGAAAAGAGGTGTCTCTTTTTTTAGTGTTAAGTGTTGAGTGTTGAGTGTTGAGTTGAGTTGAGTTGACCACAAACCCCTCTATTGCGGAAAGTACATAGGATAAGGTTGAAAAAAAAAAAAAAAACAATTCCTAAATTAGCACATTCCTTCATTTCTAAATTATCAAAAAACGCTTGCTAATTAAAAAATAATTTGTATCTTTGCTACGTATAAAAAAAAACTATTTGTTTAATCAATTAAAAACTTTAACATTATGGCTGTTACATACGTTCTAAATCAGAGACCTAACCCACAGAAACCAGACGACCCAAAGAAGTATTACGCTACTGCAAAGAGTCGTGGTGAATTGACTTTTAGACAGTTGGCGAAAGAGATTGCAGAGGGTAGCACCACTGTCAGCGACAGTGATGTCTTAGCTGTACTAAACGACCTAACTAAGCTACTCAAACGCCACCTTTCTAACGGCGAAATTGTACGTTTTGGCGACTTCGGCTCGTTTCAGATAACACTATCAAGCGAGGGTGCAGAAAAAGAGGCACAGTTTAATCAATCTCTCATTAAGGGTGCGAAGGTAACATTCCGTCCGGGTATCGACCTGAAGGATATGCTTGCAACTCTTAAATACGAGAAAATATCTAATTAAAATCATCAGCTATTATAGCAGGTATTATAATTTTTCATTTGTATTTTCAATGGTCAGCTTTTGTGAAAAAGTTGACCATTTTTGTTAAAACATACCTTGAACTTACCAAAATGATACGTTCCATTTAGTGAAATGATACGTATCATTTACCAAAATCATACGTATCGTTTGATGAAATCATACGTATCATTTACCAAAACGATACGTTCCGTTTGATAAAACGATACTTTTCATTTATAAAAACGATATTTAACATTAAAATAATTACAAAAAATAAACACTAATTCGCAAAATAGTGTTTACTTATGTGATTAGTATCATTTATAAATTAGATACTAATCGATGAGATATTTATAAGGTCTAAATACAGATAATTATATATTTAATAGTCTGTTTAGATAGGTATAATATTGCTGTGTCGTTACTTTTATTAATTGATTTTGATTAAATAATTTCAACTTTATATCTTGTCCCTTTTGGTAAAACATTTCGTAGAGTTTCCTCTCTGAATAAGACTTTCGAGCAATATGCAATGATTGTTCCAGAAAGCTCATCGAAGCCATCAAACCCAACACAGCTGAGTTCGTATATTAATAAATCGCTCTGAAATGGCTCAAGCAGAGGTGTTTTTATCGTAACCTTAACGAACATTCCGCCACTTATATCGTTATTATTCATTATATTAAAGTAAAAATCCAAAGAAAATATACCCTAAAACTATCGCTCCGATAACTGCCACCAAATCGGCTAATAGTCCCAATGGCAGTGCGTTACGCGTCTTGGTAATGCCAACCGAACCGAAGTATAGAGCAAGTATATAGAATGTTGTGTCTGACGAGCCTTGTAGAATGCAGCAGACCTTGCTGACAAACGAGTCCGCTCCATAGGTGTTCATCGCCTCGAGCATCATACCTCTTGCACCACTGCCACTTAGCGACTTCATTATAGCAGTAGGCAAAGCAGGCACAAAGTCCGTTGGTAAGCCAATAAACTCAAAGCCTTTTGCTATGCCAAGAAGTAGGAAATCCATCGCACCAGAGGCACGAAACATACCGATTGCCACGAGGATTGCTATGAGAAATGGGATTATTCCGATTGCAACCTTAAAGCCATCTTTGGCACCCTCTATGAACGCATCGTAAACATTGACCTTTCGCCTCATTGCAGCGATAATAAAGGCACAGATGATGCCAAGTAGGATTGTGTTGGATACTATTTTCGAATAAAAGCCAACCTGCTCAGGTGTCATCGTAGAGAATAGCCAGATTATCAGCGATATTACGCCAATTATGCCAAGAATAGTCAGTAGAATTACTCGTTGGAATATGTTAATTTTCTGCGAAATAGCCGTTGCTACCAGACCAAAGAGCGTTGAAAATGTGGAAACTATCAGTATCGGTAGGAAAATATCTGTCGGCGAAGCGGCTCCGAACTGCGTCTGATATGTAATGACGGTTACGGGGATTAGCGTGAGTCCTGCGGTGTTTAGCACCAAAAACATTATCATAGGGTTCGATGCGGTATCTTTCTTTGGGTTGAGTTCCTGTAACTCTTTGATTGCTTTGAGACCAAGAGGTGTGGCAGCGTTATCGAGTCCCAGCATATTTGCAGAGAAGTTCATAAACATAGAGCCAAGTGCAGGGTGTCCTTTCGGCACGTCGGGGAATATCTTACAAAAGAATGGTGAGGTAATTCGAGCAAGGAAATCTATCGCTCCGCCACGTTCGCCTACCTTCATTATGCCGAGCCAGAGCGTCAAGACGCCTGTTAGACCGATAGAAATCTCAAATCCCGTCTTGGCGTTTGCAAACATCGCCTCCATGACAGCGTTGAGACTGTCGGGATTGCCTGTAGTTATCGCCACCACAAGCGATACGGCTACGGCAATCAAAATAAAAGCTATCCAGATATAATTCAGAACCATGTTTTTGTGGATTTATTGGTTTTGTTGTTTAATAATCAATTCAGTAAGCACCCGATAAGCCTCTGCCAACTCAGGCTTTTGTGCCAACATCTGCATGTGTTTATCAATAGTTTTTCTGTCTCCACGCCTTGCGGGACCAGTCTGAGCCTCTGTTGGCTGCATATAACGTAGCTTATCTATCGTCTCCTCCACTAATGGCATTGTAACGTCCACAAACCGCAGTCCGTCAGCTTTGAGCAGTTCAGTTGCCGAAACCCACAGTGCGTTTGCGAAGTTTGATGCTATTACATTGACTAAATGCACCCTACGACGCACCTCGCTCGAACATTGGAAAATTTTTAGTGTAAGCCTCCGAGCAAGTGCCTCAACCTCACGAGTTACCTCATCAGACGAACCCTCTACAAAGATTGCCACTTTGTTGAAATCCACCTTCTTATCAATTGTAAACGTTTGGCTTGGGTACAATACCCCGTATCGCTCCTTCAATCCCTCAAATACTGACATATCAACGCTGCCAGAGGTGTGTATGTGTATGCCGCCTGTAGCCTTAACCTCTCTTGCCACATCAGCAATTTTGTCGTCACTGATAGCGTAGATATAGAAGTCCGCATCGCTGTAAATCTCGGAATAGTCCGATGTATAATCCGCACCGATAGAGAGAGCCAAATTCTCTGCCTTAGCAGCATTCCGTCCAAAGACCTGCACCACACACACGCCACACAGCGGCAAGGTGTGAGCCAGATGCCAAGCCACATTTCCAGTACCCAATATCACAACTTTTTGTATCATATTGCAAATATATCTTTTCTGTAGAAAAATCGTTTACAAAGTTACTATTTTTTTGGGAATGTGGAGTGTGTAGTGTGGAATAGTTGCAAGTTATAGGAAGCTAAATTTCCCCCTTTTGTCGCTGAGCGGAGTCGAAGCGTAAAGGGGGACTAAGGGGGATTTATGCTTTCTCACTCCCCCTGCGACTGCGTCGCTTTCCCCCTCTAAAGAGTGGAATATTTTGTAATTTATGTAAAAAAGGGACAAACTCGAAAGTCTATCCCTATCTATAAACACTAAAGACCAATTTACTTGTTCATCTTCTCGGCAAGCTCAGAGAGTTTGCTCTTGAGTGCCTCGATTTTCTTGTTCATATCATCTACCAAAGAGTTACCTTTCTTTGATGAGGTGTTGAGGAACATGATGTTGTTTTCGTAGGCAGCAATCTCTTTTTTCAGCTCGTTGTACTCTTTCAAGTAAACCGAATCAACAGGCTTTCTATTCTCTGACGACCTGCCACTCTCCTTGCGGTTTCTACCAAATACAGCGTCGAACTTGCTATCTAAAATCGCTCTGAATTCGCTATTTACAGCGTTACGCTCTTTGATATTTACAAATCCCACAGCGTTAAACTCCTTTTGGATTGCTTTGAGAGCAGCGATATCCTCCTCTCTATTACCAGTAACTTCGTATGCAGCGGCTTTGTCGATAAGCTCGTGTTTTGCTTTCATATTAGCCTCTTCCTCTGCTTTATTTACTTGGCTACGATGTTCGAAAAGAGCATCGCAAGCCTCGCGGAACTTCTCCCAAAGTTGGTCGCCTTGCTTCTTTGGAATAAAGCCAATCTCTTTCCACTCCTTCTGAAGCTCTTTTACTCGCTTTACTATATTTACATTTTTATCAGCAAGAGACTCTTTTAGTGCCTCTACCTTCTCTATCAAAGACTTTTTAGCCTCAATTCTTTCGTTCATCTCGGCACGTTGCTCTTTGTAGAACTGATTTCTCTGCTTAAAGAAGTTGTCGCAAGCAGCACGGAAACGCTCGAATATCTTGGTATTCATCTTCTTGGTAGCGAAACCAATAGTTCTCCATTCCGTTTGTAGAGCCAATACTGCGGCAGAAGCCTCTTCCCACTTCTTGCGAGAGTCAATCTCATCTAACTTTATCGCCTCAATCTTTTCGCAGATTTCAGTTTTCAAGCGTAGATTCTCTGTCTCCTTCTCTTTGAGAGCCTCGAAGTGAGCCACATGCTTTTTATTGATAACAGATGACGCCTCTTTGAATCTATTCCAGATAGCCTCACGCTCCTCTTTAGCCACAGGACCAACCTCACGCCACTCCTCGTGCAGCTTTTGCAGCGTATTGAATGCAAATACAGGGTTTGGCTCCTCCTCAAGTCTTTCGGCAGCGATACAAAGAGCCACCTTTAGCTCAAGGTTTTTACGGAAATCATACTCTCTAAGCTCACTGTTTATCTTGATGAGGTCGTAGAATTTATCTCTGTATCGGTTGTAAGACTTCCAAAGCTCGTTTACAGCAGCCTGAGGCACCTGTCCAATCTCTTTCCACTCTGCTTGTAGCTTGCGGAACGCAGGGATTGTCTCCGAGAGGTCGTCTGCAGAGTTTGTTAGTGTCTCCAATCTGTCCAAAATATCTTGTTTTAGAGCGAGGTTTTTCTTTCTCACCTCCTCCAAAGCGGCATTGAATGCAGCTTTTTTCTCTTTATATTGGCTAAATAACTCTTTGAACTTTGTCTCAACTTCGCTGTAATCCTTCTTTTCAGACTCAGCCTCTTCGTCTTCGGCTACCACTTCGTTAGCCTCATGAAGCTTTTTGTAAAACATCTGCTTGATAAGCTCTCCTGCCTTCAAATTCTCCGTATCAGACGAATTGATAACGCCTTGCAAATCATCGATTAGCTCCTCAATGGAACGACCAGCGTATGGGTTTTCTGCCGCACCAGACTCATCTGTATCCTCATCTTCGTCCTCGTCGGTAGTAGCCTGCTCCTCTACAGCGACTTTCTCCTCAGCTTCAACTTGTGGTGTTGGCTCCTCGGTAGCTTTCTCTACTGTAGTTTCAACTTTTTGTGTGGTCTCTTCTGTAGCAGCGTTCTCTACTACATTTTCCG
This sequence comes from uncultured Paludibacteraceae bacterium, assembly GCA_964345905.1. Taxonomy (GTDB): domain Bacteria; phylum Bacteroidota; class Bacteroidia; order Bacteroidales; family Paludibacteraceae; genus F0058. The sequence goes on from CAYFSY010000008.1 coordinate 17,835, forward strand.
ATAAATTGCTTTGGTTGTCTAAATTACTCATAATAATCAGTAAATATTCTTGTTGTCAAATAAATAGGGTGCAAAGGTAATAAAAATATTCGTAAAATCAGTTAACTTTTATTTTTTTTGCCTAATCTTATTAATTATCATAAGCCATAGCGATATGATTGGTAAAGCTATATCAGCAAATATGATAATAAGGAAAAATCTGCGTGAGCGAAGTAGCTTCGATGTTTTGTTGATAACAACAGCTTGAAGCACATAACGCAATACAAACATCAGTGCGGAGCTTGCTATCAGCGTAATGTTTAGGGTAAAAAACGATAACAATAGTAGCATATAAAAGATGCCACGTGTGAATATCTCGCCTCCGATAAGCCACTTGCTACCCTTGCTGTAGAGCGGCGAAGCGGTCAGATGACGCTTTTTTTGATTTATCCACTTATCAAACGTAGGCTCAGGCAGAGACATTGTCTTGCTCTCAGCACTGCAAGCAATAGCAGTGTTGGAGCCGTTAGCTGCCTTATTTACAAATAAATCATCGTCTCCCGAAGCTAAATGCAAGTGTCCTGCAAAGCCTTTATTGTCATAAAAAACAGATTTCTTGTACATTAAGTTTCTGCCAACTGCCATATATGGCTTGCCACGATAGGCAAATCCGAGATATTGCATTGCAATAAACAGCGTATCGTAATTGATTAGTCGGCTGAGGATTGTTGGTTTTTGTTCATAGTCGCCGTAGCCAAGCACAAAATCTTTGTCGGCAAGTTCGCCTACCATCTCGCGAATCCAGCGAGAACTCTCAGGATAGCAGTCTGCATCGGTAAAGAGCAGAGTCTCGTGCTTTGCTGCCTTTATACCAATGGTTACAGCGAGCTTCTTACGACTATAGACGGTTACCCGCTCGGGAATACGCGTAGTGTAGAGGTTAGGATACTGCTCTTTCATCGCATTTAGCACTATCTCTGTATCATCTTCTGAGGCATCATCTACCAAGATTACCTCAAAGTTTGGATAGTCTTGTTCCATCACTTTTGGCAAGAAATTACGCAGATTTTGCTCCTCGTTTCTTGCACAGATTATCACAGAGACAGGGGGAAGTTTCGTATCGGCAGAAAAGGTATCAGGCTTGCGATTTTTAAGCCAAACTCCAGTATAAAACCACAGATAGTAAAAAAGTTGCACGGCAAACACCAGCAACACCAAACATAGGAAACCCCACTCTATCAAACCAAAATCACTAAATCCAAACTTCATTTCCGCTTTTGCAAAAAAACTCCGCAAAGTTACTCTAAAAATTCCATTCAGCCAAAACTATCACACGCTTTTTTACATGAAAAGCCATTCTAAGACTCCTTGTCGGACAATACAAATGGCACCATAATCACTTTTTTCTTTTTCTTACGCTTCTCTTCTCGCTTTTCGTAACGCTCCTTGGCTTTCTCTATCGACTCCTCGTCGAACTTCACCTTGCCTATTTTCCTCGAAAGCGATAGGATTGCATTTGCACGGCGGTTTAGATACGCCGATGGATTCTTGGGGTTGTACCTCAGTGGCGAAGGGAACGCTGCCACAATCAGTGCCGACTGCATTGGCGTTAGCTTTGATGCAGGCTTATGAAAATAGTAGTCCGCAGCCGCCTGAATACCATAGACACCCTGACCCATCTCAATAACATTGAGGTAAACCTCCATGATACGCTCTTTGCTCCACAAAGTCTCTATCAGAAAGGTAAAATAGACCTCAAAACCCTTGCGAACCCACGTTCTGCTCTCCCAGAGGAACACGTTTTTGGCAGTCTGTTGGCTCACAGTGCTTGCTCCGCGTTTCTTTTTGCCTTTTTTATTATGCTCAATTGCCTTTTCTACGGCTCCAAAGTCTATTCCGCCGTGTGCTAAAAAATTATTATCTTCTGATGCCACCACGCAGTTTATCAACGACTGAGGCATCTCCTCTATCGAAATCCAATCTTTGTTGATTGAGTATCCTTTAGAGATAGAGCGACTAATCATTAGGGTCGTTATCGGCGGGTTTACCCAACGGTATAGCAACGTCAAGAGTATTGTAAAGGCAAAGAAAATCAGAACTATTTTGCCTATCCAGCGAAGGATTTTTTTCATCATAAATTGAATAATTGAAAAGAAATTTTTCTACAAATAATCTTTGAAAGCACGGTCGAACGCCTTAGGCTCAGAGGCTTTCCCACCAACTACGCAGACGCTCTCTATAGTTGCCTTACAACAAAGCCTCATATCAGGCAGGCGGTAAATCCATTGTAGGAAAAAGTATTTTATCCCCTCTTTCTGTATGCCAACGCGTGAAAGGAAGCGGTCTGAGCCACGCAAAGATTCTTTGTAGGCTATATGCACGTTGCGAACTACAGGATAAATCTCCTGCTCAGTCAGCTCTCTGAAAGTTAAGCCACAACTCTCCATCATCTCGTGGCGAGTTGCCTCGAAGTAGTGCAGATAGTTTGCGTTGTTTACTATGCCTTGTGCGTCAAGTTCGTAGTCGCGAACCTTAAACTCTGTCTCAAAATATCTCATTTTTTCTACAAAATCTACTCTTTATGAAAAGAAATCATCTTCATCGGAAGTTTTCTGTGTCTGCGAATTGATTTTCTTTGGGTCTTTTGTAAGCCAAATATCAATACGCTTACCCGGTATCACTGTGCTTCCTGCCACAGGGTTTTGGCGAAACACCTTAAACGATGGGTCGCTGATGTTGGCGTTGTCTTTCTCGTCTGAGCCTACAAAACCCACAATAAATCCCTGAGCCTCTATCGCCGCTACGGCATCAGCTCTACTCATTCCTTGTAGCAATGGCACAATCTGCATCTCGCCTTTGTAGGTGCTGTCGTTTTTACCCACCACAAGCGAGATTACTGCTCCGTCTACAACCTTATCTCCCGGCTTTAGCGATGTGCCGTTGTGCTTTATGTCAAGCACCAAATCGGCATACTCAGACGGCATCACCTCCACGTTTCCAATCTCAAATCCAAGTGATTTCAGCGTGTATGTCGCCTGCCTTTCAGATACGTTGAGCAGGTTTGGCAGAGATATTTGCCTCTTGCTGAATGAATTAATTGTAAGATACACCACTCTATCCCTCTTTACCTTCAAGCCACTTTTGGGTGTCTGCTCCACTATAGCTCCCGGCTTTTTATCACGCAAAAAAACTGAGTCTATCACTTCGATTTGCAAGTCTGACTTGTCTGCCAAACTCTCAGCCTCGTTTACATAGAGACCCAAAAACTCAGGCACCTCTACAGACTCGCCATGGTGCGTATAGACTTTCATCAATAGCATTGCTATGTACATCAGCACCAATGCAGCCACGATTGCCACAACTACATTAATCCAAAAAAACTTGCTCTTCAGTAGCGAAACAAAATTCTTTATCATATCTACAAAAAATTGGTCTAAATTTTCCGCAAAGGTAATCAATTTCCTGCAATTTTTTCCACAAAAAAACTCTAACAGCATTTATCGCCATTAGAGTTTATTCTATACAACAGCCGAGTATTACTCTGCAGATGGAGTCTCAGTAGCCTCTGCTGCCTCTTCTGTCTCCTCCTCTTCTGCACCCGCCACAGCACCACGTGTCATCACTACAGCACAAACTACATTGTCTGGAGCGTTCATCAGCATGAGGTTAGGAAATTTAAGGTTTTTCACCTGAATGTTTTTACCAAGTCTAAGTTTCTCTACATTGATGTGCAGGCGCTCTGGAATATCGTTTACCAAAGCTTTAACCTTCAACTTACGAGAAACGAGAATCAACTTACCACCCGCTTTTACACCTGCAGCAAATCCGTCTAATACCACTGGAACCTCCATTACCACTGGCTTGTCGTCAAATACTGCGAGGAAGTCTATGTGTAGAATCTCGTCTGTTACTGGGTGTAGCTGCAAATCTTTAAGGATTGCCTTTTGGATTCTGCCACCGAGATTAAGCTCTACTACGAAAATCTCTGGTGTGTAAATCAACTTTCTTACAGCCTCAAATGTAACGGCAAAATTTGTAACGATAGCGCCTTTGTCTTGCTTCTCTATCAACATTTGTCCTGCCTCCAACTTACCTGAATAAGGCAAATCTACAGGCTTCTCGCCATAAAGCACCGCTGGGATTAAACCCTCTTTACGCAATGCTTTTACTGCTTTTTTACCAATCTCTTTTCTTGGTTGTCCTTCTAACTTAAAAGTCTTCATCTTTACTTTTTTTAAATTGTGATACTCAAAATTAATTTAACTAATTTCCCATACACGAATTTATAGCGTGCTTAAAAAATAGCCTGCAAAATTACAACTTTTTTTTGATTTGGCAAAATAAAAGAGTGTGGGTAGATTTGACCCATATTACGCATTTGAAAAAACAATTGCTTTTTTGTTATAAATCCCCCTGCGAACCTCACCCCCAGCCCCTCTCCACAGGAGAGGGTAGCTCGACTTTCCCTGCTTTTCAAAGGGGGATTTTATGTTTTTTGCAATGTAGAAATTAAAAACAAGATACAACTGCTGAACCTGAAGCACTACCAAGACCACCCGCCTCGATAACAAACAATGTGTGTATTTGCATTTGTCAGTATGATTTCTTCTACACCTTTATTTGAAGTAAAAGCAACAGCATATCGTCCAAACAGTGGATTTTGAGGAACATTGATAAAAATTGAGTCGGGATTGGTATTTATCAATTCCCAGCTGCCTCTGTTTTTCTGCTCTATCTCATCTAAGTACTTTTTATATGGGGTAACATTTTCTTCGTTGTCAGATATACTATCCCACGCAAGATTGTCAAAAAAAGTGGGTGTATGTGCTCTGGAATGCTGGGAGATTTCTCATTCAGCTTTGTTTCATTCTTCCTTATCTGACTAGATACCAATTGACACGTCCGTCTTTTACAGATATATCTATAGTTGGTTGATGATAATTTCCTAACCCACTACTAAGCGTAGCCCAACCATTCCTTTGTTCACGAATCTTAGTAAATTGTGCATCGATTGTTCTTGGAATTGAAGAACAAAACTTTCAATTATCACTTAACCCGCCATTTTGCAAAGCCCTTGTTA
>CAYFSY010000009.1:0-20435 GCA_964345905.1 uncultured Paludibacteraceae bacterium
CGGCGGAATTATTATTTACCACCTTTATAACTTTCTAAATTGAACTTACAAATTAGGTTTTAATGCAGAGGATATAAACGCTACGAGGGTACTAACTCAAATAAAAATCAGTTTTTGATGTCGTATTTTTTTTGTATCTTTGCAGGTTAATGAGCATAACAAAAATTTGCTCCAGTTTAAATTGATAAAATTTGATAGAATATATGAATTCAGAAAAAGTTAGAGCAGCGATTACAGGAGTAGAGGCTTATATTCCTCCTTATGTACTTACTAACGACGAGCTTAGCGACATGGTCGATACTACCGACGAGTGGATAATGACCAGAGTTGGTATCAAAGAGCGACACATACTCAAAGCGCCAGGTGAAGGAATGACCTATATGGCAGAACGCGCTGTAAAGCAGCTGTTGGAAAAGACAAACACAGACCCTTCGGAGATAGGAGCAATAATATGCTCTACAGTCACTCCCGATATGGTATTCCCTGCGTCTGCTTCGATTATTGCCGACAAGTGTGGCATTGTAAATGCTATGACCTTCGACATGAACGTGGGTTGTGCTGGCTTTATTCATGCATTCAAAACAATGGCGCTATATATAGAAAGCGGTTTTTGTAAGAAAGCAATTGTAGTAAGCGGTGAGATGATGTCGTCAATCACAGACTATACAGACCGTAACACTTGTCCGCTTTTCGGTGACGGTGCTGCAGCCGTATTGATAGAAGGTAGAACAGATGGCACAGGACTACAGGATGCCATTCTTAGATCAAATGGAGCTGGTAGGCAATATCTAAAAATGATCGCCGGAGGTAGTCAGAGTCCTGCATCTATGCAGACTGTAGCCCAAAGGCAACATTACATATATCAGGACGGAAAGAATGTGTTTAAATGGGCTGTAGAGAAGATGGCTGATGTCTCTTGCGAGATAATGGAACGCAACAATCTCAAACCTGAGGACATAGCCTACCTTTTACCACACCAAGCAAACCTCCGTATTATCGACGCTGTAGCCAATAGAATGGGTATCAATAAAGAGGAGAAGGTTTTGATAAATATCGAATACTTCGGCAATACTTCATCTGCCACTATTCCGATACTGATGTGGGACAAACAGAACATTTTCAAAAAAGGCGATAACCTTATCCTATCGTCATTTGGAGCGGGATTTGCATGGGGAAGTCTTTGGATAAAATGGTCTATTTAAATTAAAAAAGATGATTAGATATACATTAAATCAAGGCACTAGCAACCCCGGTGAAGCTGGATTTAGAGGCAATACAAACCAGAAACTACCTGTAGTAAACTGGCTTGCCGACCTGCCAGAGACCCAACAAGAGAGCGATCTGGTGGAGGTTCAATTCAAAAACACTAGGAAAGGCTACTACCTTAACTCTAACAATATAGTCTTAGAAAAAGGTGATTGGGTAGCTGTAGAGGCCTCCCCCGGACACGATGTTGGGGTAGTTACCATCACAGGACGGTTGGTGTTACTTCAGATTAAAAAAAACAATATCAACATGGAGCGATATGAGGTAAAACGCCTATACAGAAAAGTTCGCCCAGTAGATATGGAGAAGTACGAGGAGTTTAAAGCAAAAGAGTATGCCACAATGATAGAGTCTCGCCAAATTACCAAAGACCTCGGATTGGACATGAAAATCGGAGACGTAGAGTATCAGGCAGACGGCAATAAAGCTATTTTCTACTATATTGCAGACGGACGAGTGGACTTCCGCCAACTAATAAAGGTGCTGGCAGAGCGCTTCAAGACACGAATAGAGATGAAGCAGATAGGAGCGAGACAAGAGGCAGGCAGAATCGGAGGCATAGGCCCTTGTGGACGAGAGCTATGCTGTGCTACTTGGCACACCAATTTTGTTACGGTATCTACAAGTGCCGCCCGACTGCAAGACATCTCTACAAATCCGCTGAAACTTGCAGGACAGTGTGCCAAAATCAAGTGTTGTGTAAACTACGAGGTTCCTATATATCAAGATGCTGCTAAGAAATTCCCTCCTCACGAAACTATCCTACATGCATTGGAGGGAGACTATTATCATATAAAAAATGATTTACTTAAAAACGAAGCTATATATGCTACTGCTCCAAATTCATTTAATGGAGCTATAACGCTTTCGGCAGAACGTGCTTGCGAGATAATTGAACTAAACAAGCAGGGAGAGAAACCATCTATAAGTGCTAGAATTTTTAAAAACACCAAAGACGGTGCTGAAAAACCACAAATAGAGTATCAAAATGTAGTTGGTCAGGATAGTCTTACACGATTCGATAAGCCTAAAGGCAAGAAAAAAGGTGGCAGAAAAAATCCTCCTAAGGCTCGCCAAGAAAGGAGTGGAGAGGAGCAAAGACAGAGACAAGGCAAACCAGCTGGCAACAGACAGCCTCGTCGTCGCAGAAGAGATGACAAAGTTCAGCCTCAGCAGAATCAGCAATCGTAAAAAATAGACTTTTATAAATCATAAAATTTTTATTAAAATGGCAGACGATAAAGATTTAATAGAATTCGACGACAGCGAAGCTGTAAAATTCATCTACGAGCACCTCAGCGAGGAGCAACAGAAGCGTATTTCAGACGATGATATTCAGTATGTCCTCGACCTCGTTTGTGAGTACTACGACGAAAACGGACTTATGGACGACGAGACTGTCGATGAGGCAGAGATAGCCGAAGACGACATCCTTCAGTTTGTTGCCGAATTAGCAAAGAAGGAGAAGGTGGTAAACCTCTCGGAAGATGACATCCGCGACATACTCAACGGTGAGTTTGAGTACGGCAATAGCATTGGAATCTACTCAGAGGATATAGATGACTAAAACTGCGGTTGTAATCCTCAACTACAACGGGCAGAGGTTTTTGGCGGAGTTTCTGCCAAAGGTAGTTTCGCTTACGCCTACTGCCGAGGTAATCGTTGCCGACAACGCATCGACAGACGGCTCTGTGGAGTTTCTAAAGCAGAACTTTCCACAGATAAAGCTACTTGTGATGGACAAAAACTACGGCTTTGCCGAGGGCTACAATAGGGCTTTGGCGGAGCTGGAGCACAAATACATTGTTCTGCTAAATTCCGACATTGAGGTGTCGGAGGATTGGCTGGAGCCGATGGAGAGACACCTGGAGGAGCACCCCGAGGTGGCGGCTATTCAGCCAAAAATCCTAAGCTATGCAGACAAGACCATGTTTGAATACGCCGGTGCAGCGGGTGGCTTTATCGACAAGCTCGGCTACCCATTCTGTCGCGGGCGCATTCTGAACACCGTAGAGAAGGACTCTGGGCAGTACGATTCGCCTATGGAGGTGGATTGGGCTACCGGTGCCTGCCTAATGATTCGCAGCAGTGCCTACAAAAATCTCGGAGGCTTAGACGGCAGGTTTTTTGCCTACCAAGAGGAGATTGACCTCTGCCAAAGAATTCTCGGTTCGGGCAGCAAGATTATCTGCCTGCCTCATAGCCGCGTCTATCACGTTGGCAACGGCACTTTGGGTAAAAATAGTCCGTTTCAGACCTACCTGAATTTCCGAAACAATCTGTTGATGATTTACAAAAACGCACCAAAGGCGAGCAAAATACTTTTCTACCGCCTCTTTCTCGACATTTTAGCAGGAATGAATATGCTGGCACACGGTGAGTGGAAAAACTTCCAAAGTGTATTGAAAGCACGCCGCGACTTCCGCAAGATAAAGCCTGAATTCCTCCAAAACCGCAAGGAGAACATTGCTCGACAAGCCTCAGGCGTAGAATCTTTTACTCGTCCATCAATCCTTTTGAGCTACTACCTAAAGGGCAAAAAGAGGTTTTCAGAGATTTTCAAAAACGAATAGTCAAAAATATTTTTCCACATAACTATGTGGAATCTTTTTTTGTTAGAGAAAAAATCACTAACTTTGCAAGGATATTTTCGCAAGTAAAAAAAGAATTTTTAAAAACTAAATTATATAATAGAAAAATGAAACCATCTCACATTGAACACATTGGAATTGCAGTAACAAGTCTTGACGAGACAATTCCTTACTACGAAAAACTTTTGGGTCAGAAGTGCTACGCTATCGAAGAGGTTGCAGACCAAAAGGTAAAGACAGCTTTCTTTAAGCTGGGCGACACAAAAATCGAGCTTTTGGAGCCAACAGCAGAGGATTCGCCAATCGCTAAATTCTTGGAGAAAAACCCTCGCGGTGGCGTTCACCACGTGGCTTTCTGCGTTGACGGAGTGCAACAGGCTCTAAACGATGCTGCAGAAATGGGCATACAGCTTATAGACAAGGCTCCACGCCGAGGAGCAGAGGGCTTAAACATCGGCTTCTTGCATCCAAAATCAACTCACGGAGTTCTGACAGAGCTTTGCGAAGTGCCTAAAAACTAATAGGCTATTCAATTTATTATAGAAATAAAAAATAAAATAAGTATATCGTTATGATGACATTTGAAAATCAAGAAAAGATTAAAAAACTTGTGGATATGCGTGCCAAAGCTAAGCTTGGTGGCGGTCAGAAGAGAATTGACGCACAGCACGCAAAAGGCAAATACACAGCAAGAGAGCGTATCGAGATGCTTCTCGACCCAGGTTCTTTCGAGGAGATGGATATGTTCAAGACACACCGTTGCACAAACTTCGGTATGGAGAAACAGATTTTCCTCGGCGACGGCGTTGCTGTTGGATTTGGTACTATCGAAGGACGCGTAGTGTGCGTATTTGCACAGGACTTTACCGTTATCGGTGGTTCGCTCTCTGAGACTATGTCTGAGAAGATCTGTAAAGTGATGGACTTCGCAATGAAGATTGGCTGTCCTATCATCGGCATCAACGACTCGGGTGGAGCTCGTATCCAAGAGGGTTCTAACGCATTGGCAGGCTATGCAGAGATTTTCGAGAGAAACATCTTGGCTTCTGGCGTTGTTCCTCAGATTTCGCTTATCTTTGGTCCTTGTGCTGGTGGTGCGGTTTATTCGCCTGCTCTTACAGACTTTATCATGATGACCGAGCAGAACTCTTACATGTTTATCACTGGTCCTAAGGTAGTAAAATCTGTTACTGGCGAGGAGGTTACCACAGAGGCTCTCGGCGGTGCTGGTATGCACTCTCGTAAGTCTGGCGTGGCTCACTTCAAGTCGGCTTCTGAGGAGGAGTGCCTGGCTCTTACACGTCAGTTGATTTCGTACATTCCACAAAACAACATGGAGACAACTCCTGAGGTGGAGTGCACAGACCCAATCAACCGTGCAGACGACATTCTCAACGAACTTGTTCCTGCAAACCCAAACAAGCCTTACGATATGAAGGACATTATCCGCTCTATCGTGGACAACGGCGAGTTCCTTGAGGTTCAACCACTCTTTGCACAGAATATCATCTGCTGCTTCGCTCGTTTCAACGGCGTCTCTACAGGTATCATTGCAAACCAACCTAAGTTCTTGGCTGGTGTGCTCGACTGCGACAGCTCGCGTAAAGCAGCTCGCTTTGTACGTTTCTGCGACGCATTCAACATTCCAATCCTTACCCTTGTGGACGTTCCTGGATTCTTGCCTGGCACAGGTCAGGAGTATAGCGGTATCATCGTTCACGGTGCTAAACTTATGTTTGCTTACGGCGAGGCTACTGTTCCAAAAGTAACTATCACTATCCGTAAGTCTTACGGCGGTGCACACATCGTGATGAGCTGTAAACAGCTTCGTGGCGACCTCAACTACGCTTGGCCCAACGCCGAAATCGCAGTTATGGGAGCAAGCGGTGCTGTAGAGGTGCTTCAGGGCAAAGAGATTGCTGCTATCGAGGATGCAGAGGAGAGAGCTAAATATGTACAGGAGAAAGAGGCTGAGTATAAAGAGAAGTTTGCAAACCCATATCAGGCTGCTTCTCGTGGATATATCGATGACGTTATCGAGCCAAGAAATACTCGTTTCAGAATTATCCGTGCATTTGAGTCTCTACGCAATAAGAAGGTTACAAATCCGCTGAAAAAGCACGATAATATACCTTTGTAATTTTATTCATTTGTAAAGTAAAGGATTCAAAATTATGAGTAATAATATGCCGAATGAAGTGGTAGCAATCGCAATGGCGCTGAGCCTATATTTTGCGGATTCTATCCACGATAACGAAAGTAATGTTCTGACTATCAAGCCATACAAATCGGCTTGGGGCGACAAAATTTATCAAGTAATCAATAAAATAAATTTATAAAAAAATGGCACAATTTAAGTTTGATATAAACGGAAGTAAATACGAAGTAGAAATCAAGTCTATAGAGGGCAGTGTAGCTGAAATAGATGTAAACGGCAACCTATATCAGGTTAATATCGATGGCGGACAGACTGTCTCTATGCCTACGAGCCGTCCTGCAGCACCTCAAGCTGCACCACAACCAGCCGCTGCACCTGCACCAGCTGCAGCACCTCAAGCTGCACCACAGCCTGCCGCTGCTCCTGCTGGCAAGGGAAGCAAGACTATCAACGCACCGCTACCTGGTAGCGTACTGAAGGTGTTGGTAGATGCTGGCACAGCGTTCAAAGAGGGCGACGTACTGATGGTGATGGAGAGCATGAAGATGGAAAACAACATCACTGCTGAATCAGCTGGAACAATCACTAAGGTGGTAGCACCTGTAGGCGCAGCTGTTCTACAAGACGACGTATTGTTTGAGTACAATTGATTTGTTTTTTAGCGATAAAAAATAACTCTAAATAGAAACCCGACCGATATTCTACATTCAGGTAGTGTGTCGGTCGGTTTTTTTTTGTAACTTTGCCAAATAAAAATAGTAAACTCATTTATAAGAATCGAAATAAAATGAACTTAAAAGAGAAATTTATCAAGAATCTGCAAAAAGATAATGTACAGACACAGAAGGGTCTGATAGAGATTTTCGACTCTACAATCGGTCGCTCTACCGTGCTGATGCCTTTCGGAGGCAAGACCCAACGCACAGAGACTCAGGTGTCGGTGCAGAAGCTACCTGTGGGCAATCACTTTACCAATGCGGCTTCGATGATGTCGTATGGCTACAACCCCGACATCGCCACTTGGAGTCCGTTCCACGGTGCAGAGTACGCTATAGTGGAGGCTATAGCAAAGATTGTGACGGCTGGCGGCAGGTATCAGGATATCAGATTCTCTTTTCAGGAGTATTTCGAAAAGCTTGGCGAGAACCCCATAGCTTGGGGCAAACCTACTGCCGCACTGCTCGGAGCCTTGCAGATGCAGAGAGATTTCGGCTTGCCTGCCATTGGGGGCAAAGACTCTATGAGCGGCACATTCCACGACATCAACGTGCCACCAATGTTGATGGCTTTTGCTGCGGCGATGGTAGATGCTCGTGAGGTTATCTCTACGGAGTTCAAAGAGGCTGGCAGCAACGTCTATATCATTCGCCACCACTACAATTCGGACTTTACACCAAACACCGACGAGCTAAAGCAGAACTTCGACTACCTGACGGAGCAGATAAAGGCGGGAAAAGTCCTTGCGGCTTACGCTGTGGAATTTGGTGGCGTAGCCGAGGGCTTGGCTAAGATGACCTTTGGCAACGAGATTGGCGTGGAGATTGAGCAACGCTCTGAACTCGAGGAGTTCGAAAGCCTGATGTTTGACCTCAACTACGGCACTATCATCGTAGAGACCAAAGAGAATTTAAGCTATAAAAACGCACAGTTTTTAGGCAAAACCACCCAAGTGGCAACGCTAAGCATCACGCTTGAGGAGGGCTCTAAGGTGGAGTTCACAATAGACGAGCTCTACCGAGCAAACACAGAGAAGTTTGCCTCGGTCTATCCGATGACAAGTAGGAAGTAGAGTATAGAAAATATTTACCCCACACTACCCTCAAGCGAGATTGAGAGTAGCTTTTGAGCCTCTACAGCAAATTCCATTGGGAGCTTGTTGAGCACCTCTTTGGCGTAGCCGTTCACTATCATGGCTACAGCGTCCTCAGTAGATATTCCACGCTGATTGCAGTAGAATAGCTGGTCTTCATTGATTTTGCTGGTGGTAGCCTCGTGTTCGATAACAGCCGAAGGGTTCTTTGAGTTCATGTAGGGGAAGGTGTGTGCACCGCACTCATTGCCGAGCAGGAGCGAATCGCACTGCGAGAAGTTACGAGCATTCTCGGCTTTTGGAGCAATCTGCACAAGCCCACGATATGAGTTCTGGCTCTTGCCCGCCGAAATTCCTTTAGAGACAATCCGACTTCTGGTATTTCGCCCAAGATGTATCATCTTGGTGCCTGTATCTGCCTGCTGGCGGTTGTTGGTAACGGCAATAGAGTAGAATTCGCCTATGGAATTGTCGCCTTTCAGTATGCAGCTTGGATACTTCCAAGTTATCGCCGAGCCCGTCTCTACCTGAGTCCAGCTCACTTTGGAGTTGTCGCCTTGGCAGATGGCACGCTTAGTTACAAAGTTGTATATTCCGCCCTTGCCCTCTTTGTCGCCCGGATACCAGTTCTGCACGGTGGAGTATTTTACCTCTGCATTTTCTAAAACAACAATCTCTACGATTGCAGCGTGGAGCTGGTTCTCGTCGCGGATAGGTGCTGTGCAGCCCTCGAGGTAGCTGACGTAAGATTCCTCGTCTGCCACTATCAGCGTGCGCTCAAACTGCCCCGTGTTGATCGCGTTGATGCGGAAATATGTAGAGAGTTCCATCGGACAACGCACTCCGCGAGGGATGTAAACGAACGAACCGTCGGAGAAGACTGCCGAATTTAGAGCGGCGAAATAGTTGTCTGTGTAGGGCACCACCGAGCCAAGATATTTACGAACCAAATCGGGATAGTTCTCTACCGCTTCCGAAAACGAGCAGAAAATGATGCCTTTCTCAGCCAAAGTCTCTTTGTAGGTTGTCTTTACCGAAACACTATCCATCACGGCATCTACAGCCATTCCCGAGAAAATCTTTTGCTCATGGAGTGGCACGCCGAGCTTGTCGAAAGTTTTCAGCAGCTCTTCGTCCACCTCGTCGAGCGACTTTGGTGCGTTCACTCGAGGTGCGGCGTAGTACGAAATCGCCTGATAGTCAATCTCTGGGATATCAAGTTTCGCCCAATCTGGCATGGTCGATTTCTGCCAGTACTCAAAGGCTTTCAGCCTAAAGTCGAGCAACCAATCGGGTTCGTTTTTCTTTTTTGATATTAGCCTAACGACATCTTCGTTTATTCCCACAGGGAACACTTCGGTCTCTATATCGGTGGTAAATCCGTATTTATATTCGTTTGAGGTAAAGTCCTCTATTGTCTGTTTTGCCATAAAATTTCGCAGTTTATTCCTTTTGCAAGGCAAAGTTACTATTTTTTTTAATACCTTTGCAATTGATTTTCTTTATGAAACGATTAAGACAAGATGAACTTCCTATATACATTTAGCCGTTCGGGACTTTTGGTGGTGCTTACAGCACTCATACTGACCGCTCTATGGTGGGTTTTACCCTCAGGCGAGAGCGGAGAGCTACTGCAATTTTCGATTCTAGGCATTTGGCAGACGGCTACCTTACCGCCATTTCTGAGCAAGCTGGTGCAATTCCTCGCAATTCTCGCTGCTTTAGCCTTCTCTCATCACTTTATCTTTTCGCGTCATGCAAGGTTTGTAACCTTCCTGCATGTGTTTTTCTTTCTCTTGGTGGCTTTGCTTTGGCAAGAGATGCGTGTTGATGGCAACACTATCATCGCCTCTATGCTGACGCTCTTTGCGTTGGCACGCGTAGTGGAGATAGACTTTATGAGAGACAACACTTTAACGATTTTCTCAGCCACACTACTTGGAATACTTGCCACGCTATTTAAGGCAGACTTCCTGATATTTCAGCCGATTCTGTTTCTGCTTGTGATAATAATGGACGGACTAAAGGCTCGTTCTGTATTGGGAATGATATTTACACAGCTAGTGAGCTTTCTCTCGATATTCGGCTACGCCTACCTCTTCGACTCTGTAAACCTTGTCGGGGACTACTATCTGGCTGCTATCCCACAGAGCTTAGCTGACTACAACTCTTGGCAAAGCCTACTGGAGCACTCTGCGTTTATCGTGGTGCTGGTGGGTGCTGTAGTATCGTTTTTCCGCATCCTGAGCAACCGCCGTTTAGACCACTCTCTGAAAGAAAAAAACGCCCTGACCTGCCTACTGATAGTGATGCTACTCACTGCTATCTACATGATGTTTTTGGGATTTGCAAGCAGTGGCTTTACCCTCATATTCAGCGTAATGGCGGTAGCAATACTCACGGTAAACTTTACCGAAACCTTATCGGAATTTAACCGCACACTTTTCGGTTTGATGCTCTTTCTGATGATTGCCGCAAAGGTGGTGACAGTTTTCTTGCCTCTATTTTTAGGGTAAGAATAAAGATTGTTAAATTATTATTTATCTCATATATTAAAAAAGTAAAATATAAGGGATCTTAAAACATTTCTACACCACTCTATACATTATATTACCAAAAAATTACTACCTTTGGACTTGATATTATTTTCAAGGAGATTTTTGTATGAAAAAAGGTATATGTTTTAGGCTATTGGTAGCAGTTTTGGCATTTGTGTTCTGCATAAACGCATCAGCACAAGAGCCTCTGAGTAGTAACAACGCCAAAGCTAAAAAGATTTTTCTTACTGCCATGAATGGGCAGTTCTTTATGAGCCAAAAGGACTTTTTAGCAGAGATGCAGAAGGCTATCAAGGCAGACAAGCGGTTTATAGAACCATATCTAAAAATAGCAGAGGCACAACAGAACGAACCCGCAGAGGCTGAAAAGACTCTGCTACTGGCTCTAAAAAACGACGTTTACCGTTCGGAGCAGGTGATATATAAGCTGGCGGAGCTATACAAACTACAAGGCAAGCTCGAGGAGGCTTTAGATATGATAGAGAAGCTCCCCGAGAGCACCACCCGAGAGATAGAAATCGACAACTATCGGGAGCTAATCAGGCTAAAAAACAATCCTTTGCCATTTGACCCCAAGCCACTTATCTATGCCAACTCCCAACGAGACGAGTACTTCCCATCGGTAACAGCAGATGACCTGACACTGTCGGTTACTGCCTCTGAGTTTGGCAACTACGACTCCAACGAAAACCTCTATTTTAGCCGAAAAGTGACTGGAGAGTGGACTCCATTTCTACCAATAAACGAACTTAATAACCTCGCCTTCAACGAGGGTTCGCAGACAATTTCCTCCGACGGCAGATATATGCTGTTTGTCGCTTGCAATATGCCGGGTGGCTACGGTAGTTGCGATATCTACTACTCGATAAACACCAACGGACGTTGGAGCAAGCCTATCAATGCGGGCGAACCGCTCAACACACCTTACTGGGAGAGCAACCCCTCGCTTTCGGTGGCGGGCGATGAGCTCTTTTTTACATCAAACCGCCAGCCGTCGTTTGGCGGACATGACCTCTGGCGTTGTAAGGTAGATATTCAGGAGGATGGTCGCCTCAAATTTTCCTCGCCCAGAAACATGGGTCGCACCGTCAATTCAGATAAAAACGACTACGCTCCTTTTATCCACTCCGACAATCGAACCTTGTATTTCCTTTCCACCGGGCATGCCAACTTTGGTGGCTCGGATATATTTGTTTCTCGCAAAAAAGATGGCGTGTGGGGCAAGCCGCAAAACATAGGCTACCCGATAAACAACGAGGCGGATTGCTATGGCTTTACCCTCACAGGCAGCGGCGAGAAGGGATATATCTCATTGCGAAACCAGCAGTACCCACAGCAGGGCTTAGATATCTATGAGTTTGGTACGCCGGAGCAGATGCGACCATACAGAATGGCTTTTGTCAAAGGGTTTGTTTACGACGAAGAGACCAGGAAGCCTATCGACGCCAAGGTAGAGACCTTCGACTACAACAACCAGAGGCGACTCTCGGAGACCCTCGCCGATCGCAAGAGTGGCGAGTTTACAACGTTTGTGCCAGACACAGGGCAGTATGGGCTGAACGTTCGCAAGGCAGGCTATATGTTTTACTCATCGCGAATAGCCAATACAGATAGCATCATGAAGGTGTATCTAAAGCCGATAAAGGCGGGCAAAGCAATTGTGCTCAACAATATATTTTTCGCTACAAACTCCTACGAGCTGAGTCCGAAATCCAATGCAGAGATAGCACAAATGGTGGCATTTATGCGGGCAAATCCTGAGGTGAGGGTGCAGATTGTGGGGCATACAGACAACGTCGGTGGCGAGAAGTCGAACCAAACTTTGTCTGAAAACAGAGCCAAAGCTGTGATGCAAGCACTCTTGGCTGAGGGCATAGAGCAGAGCAGGCTTTCGTACAAAGGCATGGGGCTAAAGCAGCCAATCGCTACCAACAGCACCGACGAGGGCAGAGAGAAAAATCGCCGTGTAGAGTTTGTGATATTGTAGAAGTGAAAAGGAAGTTTTTAACAATAAAAAAGCAATATGATATGAAAAAAGTAATTGTTAGCTTGATGTTGTTTTTGGTGCTGAGCCTGTCGGCAGCCTATTCTCAAGACCTTGTTGCTGATAGCTTGGATCGAAAAGCTTTCCCCGATTATGATTTTGAATATGAATTAATAGAGAAAGCAGTAGTGCCAATTTGGAAGGATGGTGCAAATATAAGCGGGAGAATGTCATTCTATTTTACAGTTGATGAGGCTGGCGAAATACATGATGTAAAAATCATAAAAGGTATTGCACCGATTATCGACAAAGCGGTAACAAATAGTATTTATAAAATGCCAAAGTGGCATCCTGCTGAATACAAAGGCGTTAAAGTTCCGTCAATAGTATATTTTACATTCCATGTTATTCAACGTTGATGCGTAAAAATGGAAAAACATATGAATGATATAGTAAAGACAAAACCGTTTTTTAGGGTACTCATAACAGTATTAATTGCTGTTGTAGAAGTGTTTGTAATAGTACTTTTTGCTTCAGACTTATATGAGTTTTTCAAAAATCCTGATGCATATCACGTAGGCTCAGAGGCTATGATAGGAAATGGTGGATGGATGTACAAAAGCAATTTTACATTTATATTTTATGGGTTGATGATGATTGCGGTTTCCGCTACAATGCTGTTTTTAGCAATTAGAAGTAAAACAGTAAAGTTTTCGTTATTGATATTGCTTCTTGCTATTTGCCAAATAGGATTTATAATTTTAGTATAACAAATTGCAACCAATGGATAATAAAATAGAGATATACAAAAGTAAAGACAACCAAATTGAACTGCAAGTTCAGATGGATAGTGATACTGTTTGGCTCAATCAGAGACAAATGGCTGAACTGTTTGGTCGTGATAGAACCGTTATCACACGCCACATAAGCAATATATTTAAAGAGAACGAGTTAGACAAAAGTAAGGTATGTGCAAAAATTGCACACCCCACTCAACACGGCGCTATAAAAGGCAAAAAGCAGGTTTCAGAAACTGAATTTTATAACCTCGACGTCATTATCTCTGTGGGCTATCGCGTGAAATCTCAGCGAGGTACCCAGTTTCGCCAATGGGCAACCCAACGGCTTAAAGATTATCTGGTGCAGGGCTACGCCATCAACGAAAAGCGTTTGGCACAAAAGCAGCAGGAGGTAGAATACCTCAAAACAGGCATCCGCATCCTCAACCGTGCTATGGACGAACAAACAACTGCCGAAGAGTTTGAAATGCTCAGAGTCTTTGCCAAAGGGCTCTCGCTTCTCGATGATTACGACCACGAGTTGCTCGACAAGAAGGGACTGACGCAACAGCAAACCATCTATCCGTCGGTCGAAGAGTACCTGCAGATGATTCAAGCGATGTATTCCGAATTTGAGTCAGATGTGTTTGCAAAGCCAAAAGATGAGAGCTTTCATAGCTCGGTAAACCAGATAAAACAGAGCTTTGGAGGCACAGAGCTTTATCCCACCATCGAATAGAAAGCTGCCAACTTACTCTATTTTATTACCAAAAACCACTCGTTTGTCGATGGCAACAAACGAATTGCAGCCGCATGTTTTCTCTATTTTATGGAACAAAACAATGCACTGCTAAAACCAGACGGCACACCCATAATCGACAATGCCACCCTCGCAGCTCTTACGCTATTTATCGCCACCAGTAAAACTGAAGAGTCCGAAATCGTAAAACAACTGACAATAAGTATTTTGAATAGGAGCAAATAGTTATCAAACATTTTTGCTAACTTTGCTATCAGATTTTTAACAATAAAACAATATGATATGAAAAAAGTAGTTTTTAGCCTGATGTTGTTTGTGGTGCTCGCACTACTCGGCTGTAATACAGCAAAAAGGGTCAATAAACCTTTCCTTTCGTTGTACAGAGACACTTACTATATTGATTATGTACAAGACCCCAAAATTTTGAACTCAACTCAGAAGTTTGAGCTGATATTCTTTGACGATACATACTGCTCGTTTGTATTCACTTTTCTGTGCAAAGATGTTGACAAAGAGTATCGAGTAATAGAGCAAAAGTGCAGGTACGAAAGGCGAGAAGACACTATTTTTGTATTCAATCTCAATCCTAAAAACCTCGACGATGTGCTGATTGATATTCCTGAACAAAAGAGCAAAAAATGCTTTTTCTTAGAAAAAGAAGCAAGAAGCTGTATTGGCTGTAAGCATTTGCTTTACGACATCTATGGTCGGGTGCCTAATGTTACTAATGACACTCTAATTATTAAACCAAATGGTAAAATAATTTTTGAAAAAAAACATCCAACAAAAACAGATAATAGCATAGAATGCAGATACGAAACTTATCATGAATTTGAAAAGGTAGAGACAGATAAAAAACGCAGGTAAAAGCGACAATCCTTAATAAAACAGACGCAATGCATCGTTGTACAGACGCAATGCATTGCGTCTCCACCTCAAGAACAAAAAACCCATGACCGATAAATTCCAAAACAGATACCGCATAGAATCTACCCGGTTGCAAAATTGGGATTATCGGTGGGCGGGTGCATATTTTATTACCATCTGCACCAAAAATCGGGAACATTTTTTCGGCGAAATCGACAACGGGGAAATGAAATTGTCCGAAATCGGACGTATCGCGGAACAGGAATGGCAAAAAAAATTTGATATGCGACCCGATATGAATTTGCAAATGGGCGAATATCAAATCATGCCAAATCATTTTCATGCCATTATCATTATCGGGGAAAATGAATATAATAAACGTGGTTGGACCACAATCCAAAAATTTGGCATCCGTTATTCGTGGGTTTAAAATCGGTGTAACCACCAATGCACGAATGATTAATCCTGATTTCGCATGGCAGCGCCTATATCACGACCACATCATTCGCGACGAACAATCATTCAGGCGAATACAAACCTATATACGCGAAAATCCCGCAAAATGGGCAGATGATGATTTTTATGGCAAATAAAAAACATATTTTCCGATTATAAAAAATCCCACAACCACCAATCCACACATAATCATTGCAATTCTTGAAAAAAATTGTAACTTTGCCTTCTTAGTTAGAAACCTGAAAATCCTATGGCTAAACAACAGATAAAATACGAGGAGGCAATCGCAAAGATTGAGAAAATCATCGATGAACTCGAAAGTCAATCTCTTGATATTGACACGCTTACAAGCAAGGTGAGCGAAGCAAGCGAGCTGATTGAGTTTTGCCGCAAGCGTCTGACAGAGACAGACAAAAGTATAGAAAAGATTTTGAACGAAAAATTCAAAGACTGATGAGGCTACGTAAAATCCTGATTTATACCGCCGCTGTGGCGATTCTCTTGGGGTGTTCTACCAAAAGGAACACAAGGCTTTCGCGTGGCTACCAAAACTTTGCTGCCAGATACAACCTGCGGCACAACGCACAAACCGCTTTCGACGAAGGCAACAAGGCGTTCCGACTGGCTGTCAAAGATGATTTTTCGCAGGTCATTCCGCTATACCCCGTAGTGAGCAAGGAGACTACCGGGGGCATCTCGTCGCAGATGGACGTGGTAATAGAGAAGTGCCGCAAGACCATCAAAACCCGTTCGATACGCGTTAAACCATCGAAAAAGCCTTGGGGAATGAGCGATGCAGACTACCGCAAGTTTCGCACCCAAGAGGAGTTCAACCCGCAGGTGCCAAGGGCGTGGCTGATGCTGGGCAAGGCGGAGTACTACAAGGCAGACTTTATCGATGCAGTCTCGGACTTCAACTACCTGATTCGCCACTATAGCGAGCAGGAGGAGCTGGTCTATGAGGCGAAGCTCTGGGTGGTGCGTGCCTACACGGATATGGGCTGGTTGGTAGAGGCAGAGAGCTATCTGGGGCGTATCAAAGAGTCCGCTGTGCCATACAAACTGCAGGGCACCTACGCCGCATTTACCGCTCATCTTTTAGTAACTCAGAAGCGTTATGCGGAGGCTATACCGTACCTGAGAACCGCTATCGAGAAGGAGAGCGACAAGTACGACCGCACCCGCTTCAACTTTGCTCTGGCTCAAATCTACGAGCTACAGGGCAATAAGACTTTGGCTCAGCAGCACTACAAGGCTGCCAAGTCGTCGGCTTTCGACTACGGAATGATTTTCAACTCGAACCTGAAGGCGGCTCAGCTCGAAAAGAACAAGACCAAAGCCATCAAGGAGTTGCAGAAAATGGCGAAGTCTGCCAACAACAAAGATTATCTCGACCAAGTATATTTCGCTATCGGCGATGAATACTGGGATTTAAGGCAAAAGCCTAAGGCTATAGAGGCGTATAAAACCGCCATGGCAAAGAGCACACGCGGAGGCGTAGAGAAGGCTCTGGCAGCGCTGAAGGTAGCCGAATATTATTACGACGAAAAGGAGTATATCCAGTCTGCCACCTACTACGACTCGGTAGTGATGACTATGCCAAACACGCACGAACACTACCGCGAGGCAGAGAAGCGTTCGCAGATACTGGGCGAGCTGGCTCAGAACCACAACATTGTGGAGCTGCAAGATAGCCTTCTACGCTTGGCAGATATGAGCGAGGCGGAGCAGCTAAGGATTATCGCGGGCGTGATAGCCGAGCTCAAAGCTAAGGAGGAGCAGGCGGCTAAGGATTCCGCCAACCGTGCGGCACTGGAGGTGGCTAAGCAGAACGACAGAAGCGACTACATGAACCCTTCGGCAGGGACGGCTTTCGGCAGTCAGGAGTGGTATTTCTATAGCCAAAACTCTATCAATCAGGGCAAAACGGAGTTTCGCAAGAGGTGGGGCAACCGCCAGCTTGAGGACAACTGGCGCCGAGCCACCAAGCTGATTTCCAACCCCGCTCAGCCAGAGGAGTCGGAGGCTCAAGCCTCAGCGGACACAACCGCAAGCGACTCTTTGGCAAACGACCCGCACTCGCCGGAGTTTTATCTGGCACAAATCCCCAAGACTCAGGAGGAGAGAGACGAGGCTCAAGGGCAGATTGCCACAGCGCTCTACAACATGGGTGGCATATTCCACACCAAGCTCGAGGACTTCCCAAGTGCAGACGAGACCTATCGCGAGTTCTACCGCCGATTCCCCGCCGATGAGCGTTTGGCGGAGGTCTATTTTGCTGAATATCAGATAAATGGCAAGATGGAGAAACCGACCGAGCAGGACTTTTTCCGCGAAAAACTGATTGCGGAGTTCCCCGAAAGCAAATTCGCTGTAATGCTCTCTACGCCTGACTATTACGGCAAAATGCAGCGGATGCTGCGTTCGCAAGATTCGCTATACCTCGCCACCTACAACGCCTACAAAAGTGGCTCTACAAACGTGGTCAGAGAAAACTATGCATTTATGGCAAAAGAGTATCCGCTATCGGAGCTGATGCCAAAGTTTGCTATGCTAAACGCTTTGGCTATAGCCAAGCAGGGCGATGCACCGCTATTTGAGCAGCAGCTGGATAGTTTGGTAAACAAATATCCCGACTCTGAAGTGGCACCGCTTGGCAAGAATATCTTGGCACTGATAAGGCAGGGCAGAGAGCAGTCTGCAAAGGATGCCGCGACGGACAAAGACCTCTCGCAGAGGCGTTCGGAGGAGGCAGAAAAGACGGTAAAAGAGACCCTGAAAGCCACCGAGCAGTTTACCTTGAACATGGCTGAACCGCAAACAATTATTCTGCTGCAAAAAACACCTAACACGCTGCTATTCAACAATATGCTCTACGACTTGGCGGCATACAACTTTAGCAAGTTTATGGTAAAAGATTTCGACCTCGACACACGCAAAATCGAAAAGTCGCAAGTCATCATGATTTCCGGCTTCGAGACATTCGAGGAGGGCGAGTGGTACAAGGCGCTCTTGCTCAGCGACGAGGAGTTTGTGGGCAAAAGCTACATCGAGGAGTTCGAGATATTTATGGTTTCCGACAGCAACCTCGGACAAATCTCTACTATAGAGAACCTCAGAAATTATCAGAAATTTTTACAAGAGAGCAAAAACAAATCGCAAAGAAAAGGCAAGTGAGAAAGCTACTGACAATCCTTATTTTATCGGCACTCTCTGCGGTTTCGGCTGTGGGGCAGAGCTTCTATGTTCGCGGCTATGTGGTCGATGAGCAGAATAAGGGGCTGGAGCTTGTCCGCGTGGCTACCACGGGCTGCGACCAAAAGAGCACCACTACCAACGCTGCGGGCTATTACGAGCTACAGGTGCAGCGGGCAGCGGGCGACTCTGTCGCATTCTACCTGCTTGGCTACAAAGAGGTACTTAGGCATCTGCCAAGCAACATAACCACATCGGTAAATATCAACGTGGTGCTTCAGCGTGATACAACGGTGCTGAGCGAGGTCGGCATATCGGAGATAAAGCGCGAAAAGGGCACGATGAGCGAAATCGACACCAAGCTCGTAAAACTCACGCCTGATGCGGTGGGAGGCATCGAGGGGCTGGTAAAGACCCAACTCGGTGTTAGCTCTACCAACGAGCTTTCGTCTCAATACTCGGTGCGTGGCGGCAGCTACGACGAAAACTCTGTCTATGTAAACGGCATCGAGATTTACAGACCGCTGCTCATAAGGGCTTCGCAGCAAGAGGGCTTGAGCTTTATAAACCCCGATATGGTGGAGAAAGTGAGCTTCTCGGCAGGTGGCTTCCCCGTGAAGTATGGCGATAAGATGGCTTCTGTGCTCGACGTGCAATACAAAAAGCCTGATAAATTTGAGGCAAACGTTACCGCAGGGTTTATGGGGGCTTCGGGCTACTTGGGCTACGGCAAGGGCAAGTTTTCGATGACTCACGGAGTGCGTTACCAGACAAACCAATATCTGGTTGCTGATAAAATAAAGCTCAAAAACGGCAAGCCGCTATTCAAAGGACTCGACACTAAAGGCGATTTCAACAACTATTTTATTGATTATCAGACGCAAATCAACTACGATTTTTCACCAAAATTCTATGTCTCGCTGCTTGGAAACATTTCGCAAAACCACTACGAGTTTGCACCAACCTCGCAGAAGGTGCAGTTTGGCACATCTACCATACAGCGCGAGTTTTACGTGGATTTTGCAGGCAACGAGAGGGATAAATTTACCACCTACTTCGGTGCCTTGACTTTTGGCTACAAACCTCAGAGCTGGATTGATATGAAGTTTACCGCTTCGGCTTTCAATTCCTCTGAGAAAGAGAGCTACGACCTCGTAGGTGCCTATTCGATTTCTGACGTGAAGTATAACGACGTGGGCGATAAGCAGACAGACCTGCTGGGCAGCGGTGTTTTCCATGAGCACTCTCGCAACCGCCTCTCTGCTTCGGTCATCAACCTGATGCACACAGGGCGAAGCAAACTTTGGAACACAACCGTGGAGTGGGGCGTAGGCTTCAGCAAAGAGATTGTATCGGAGCGTATCCGCGAATACGAACGCCGTGACTCTGCACAATACTCGCTGCCACACACAGGCGAGGATATTAAGATGCTCTACAACCTGACGGCAAAAAACTACGTAAACACCAATCGTTTTCAGGCGTATCTGCAAGAGATGTACGACTGGAAGCTGTGGAACGCCATGTGGGAGGTAAACGTGGGCGTGAGGGTAAACTACTGGACTTTCAACCGCGAGTGGCTCTTTTCTCCACGCCTAAACCTGACCTGCACACCGCTGTGGGACAGGAATTTTGTGTTCCGCATGGCAGCTGGAATCTACTACCAATCGCCGTTCTACAAAGAGATTAAGCAAGTGCATACAGACGACGAAGGCAACAGCTTCGTTGCGCTAAACCACGATATCAAGGCACAACGTTCGGGGCATCTATTGCTCGGAATGGACTACTACTTTAGGCTCTGGCACCGTCCTTTCAAGCTGACGGCTGAGGCGTACTACAAGCCTGCCGACAGAGTTATACCATACTCGGTGGACAACGTAAAAATTACCTATGCGGGCGAAAATCAAGCGATTGCCTACTCTACGGGAATCGACCTAAAACTTTTCGGAGAGTTCGTTCCCGGTGTAGACCCGTGGAGTGCCTTCTCGTACATGCGTAGTCGCGAGGATTTGGT
>CAYFSY010000009.1:20445-22822 GCA_964345905.1 uncultured Paludibacteraceae bacterium
CCGGCGACCACTACAAACTCTACACCAACAAAGGAACCTACCTCGGCGAGGTCTATCCGGGCTATATTCCGCGTCCGAACGAGCAGCGCTACAGTGTTTCGATATTTTTCCAAGACTACGTTCCAAACCACCCCGAATACAAGATAAGCCTAAAGCTGGTGTGGGCAGACGGAGTGCCTTTCGGACCGCCTCGCTCAGAGCGTTACAAGGCGGTGTTTCGCACAAAACCCTACCGCCGTGTGGATTTGGGAGCCTCGCGTAGCTTTGTGCTGGGCAGAGACCGCATATTTAGCAGGCAGAATACGCTCAAGGCACTGACACTCAACCTCGATTTACTAAACCTATTCAACATAAAAAACGAAAGCTCATATTATTGGGTGTCAGACATCTCTGGCTATCAATGGGCTGTGCCAAATTACCTTACAAACTTTATGCTGAACTTTAGGGTCTCTATAGATTTTTAGTTAGAACATATTTTTGAATTTTAAGAATGTTAATTGAAAAAGCCATTTATAAAATACTCGGTTGGCGATACGAGATGAACGTGGAGCTACCAAAGAAGTGTGTGGTCTGCATCGCACCGCACACGTCAAATTCAGATTTCCTTTATGGTATACTATTCATCAGGCTTCACAGGATAAAAGCCAATTTTTTTATAAAGCAGGAGTGGATAGATTCCCCTGTCGGCTGGCTGATAAAGCGTCTGGGCGCCATCGGTATCAGGCGCGACAAAAAGCAATCCATGACCGACACCATAGCCGAGGAGTTCTCTCGGCACGAGGTGCTCAGGCTCGGCATAACGCCTGAGGGCACTCGCTCGCTAAACCCCGACTGGAAGCTCGGATTCTACTACATCGCTCATAAGGCTCAGGTGCCTATCCTCTTGGCAAAGATTGACTACTCGTCGAAAACCATCGCAATAGACAGAGTAGTAATCCCCAACGGCGATGCCGAGAGCCAAATCGCCGAAATCAAAGACTACTACCAAAAGTCGTGGGCGAAGTTCCCTGAGAAATTTGGGAAGTGAGTGAGTAATGGACTTGTTGAATCGTTTAAGTGTTGAATTGTTTAACTGAAAATTATAACTAAAAAATCGATATGAAAACATCTAAAATAACACTCAAAATAATTCTATCAATCTTTTTAGGGGCAATTGGTTTTATCTCTACGGCAATTGTGTTTTTTTGGCATGGGACCAAGAAGTATGAGCGGGAGCAGAACGAATATTTCTCAAAAGTAGAGTATCTGATTGAGGGTCAGATAGTTGCAAGCAAGCTTTTAGGTGGAGGCACTTATTTTATAGAGATAGACATCGATACAATAGCCATTCCCAAAAACAATCTATCGAAATCAGACGATTTTGTTGGGCTATATGACCCAGAAAAAAATAAAGTGTACGTTATTGCAAGCGATAATTTAGGGCAATGTTCTTATGAGCTGATTAGTAGCGACACACTTCCTTATATAAAGATTAGTTCAGAGAGGCGAGAGATTTTATACATCAGGCAGGATACATCATTCATTGATTTGCTCATGACTCACAATATTTACAGAGACGAGTTTTTGAAAATGCAAACAATAGATATGGTTAGGTTCTAAAAAGTATCCTATGCAAAGATTACTTAGGCGCTTTCATATATAGCGCTATTCCTATTGTTGTAAATATAATGTTTGGCAACCATGTTGCCAGTAGCGACGGCATCGAGCCGTTGATGGCAAATGTGGAGGAGACGGTAGAAAACAATATGTAGATAGCACTCAAAGCTATGCCTACTCCGAGGTGAAGTCCTGTACCTCCTCGCACCTTACGAGATGCAAGAGACACACCTATAAGCGTAAGTATCAACGCTGCAAATGGCGAAGCAAAACGGTTATGATACTCGTTTTCGAACATCTGTGAGCCTGGTATTCCGCGCTCTTTTTGCCTTTTAAGATATAGCCTTAGCTGATGATTTGTCATCTGCGAGGCATCTTCTCCTGTCAGAAAAAAGTCTTGTGGATCCATCCTTATAATAGAATCCAACTCTCTTCCCATAGTCATTCGCTCGCGCATTCCCTCGAAATCTCGCTGAATATAGTCCTCTAGATGCCAGTGATAGAGCGAATCCTGAATAATATATTTAGCAGTCAGTCTTGATACAAGTTTCTTCCCTTCAAACTTCTCAAGCGAAAAGTTGTAACCTTTATTACTACTCTCCTCGTAACGCTCAAAGTAGGCAATCACATCCGGCTCAAGCTCCAGTTGGACATTTATCACCATAGCTGACCGAAATTTCTTGTAGTATTTATCCTCAAAATCAAGCCTTGTTTTGTTAGACGAAGGGATCACATACCCTCCTAACACAAACGACATTATACCAATAAGAATAGCAGAAAA
>CAYFSY010000010.1:0-13412 GCA_964345905.1 uncultured Paludibacteraceae bacterium
GGGTGGCGAGATAATACCAAAGATTACGGGAGTAGAGATGAGCCGCAGGAATGAGGCAAGCGAAAAGGTGGAGTTCCCGAGTGTTTGTCCGGAGTGTGGCACTGCACTTGTTCGGGCTGAGGAGGAGGCGGGTTTTTACTGTCCGAACGACGACGAATGTCCGCCACAGCTGAAAGCTAAAATATCCCACTTCGCCTCGCGCAAGGCGATGAATATAAATGGTTTAGGTGATGAGACTATAGAGTTGCTTTACTCTAAAGGTTTGCTCAGAGATGTTGCTGATATTTATTCTCTAAAAATCGCAGACATAGCTGTGTTGGAAAGGCTTGGAGAGAAGTCAGCACAAAATATATTAAACGGTGTAGAGCAGTCTAAGTCTGTGCCTTACAACTCGGTGCTTTTTGCTTTGGGCATAAGGTATGTAGGCGAGACTGTCGCCAAGCGTTTGGCTCGAGCTTTCCCGTCGATTGACCTTCTGGCTGAGGCTGAGTTTGAGGCGTTGAGCAATACAGACGAGGTGGGAGAAGTGATTGCAGGCAGTGTCCGCGACTATTTTGCAAACCCAAAGCACGTAGAGTTAATTACACGACTCAAAGCTGCAGGATTGCAGTTTGAGCAAGATGTTGAGGAAAGCACCCAACTCTCCGATAAACTTTCGGGGCAGACCGTAGTCATAAGTGGAGTCTTTTCGGAGCACTCTCGTGAGGAGTATAAAGCGATAATCGAGCAACACGGAGGCAAGACCTCTGGCAGTATTTCTAAAAAAACCTCGTTCGTCTTGGCAGGCGACAATATGGGTCCTGCAAAGCTACAGAAGGCAGAGGAGCTTGGGGTAAAGATACTCTCGGAGGCGGAGTTTTTGGAGATGATAGAATAAAATATTTTATAAAAACAAATACAAAATTTTAGCATGAAAAAATTTACATTTTTATTTTTGATAGCATTGTTCTCTTTTAATGCTATGTCGCAGCAGTACAATTTTACACAAAACGGACTTTTCTACAAAATCACAGACGCTACAAACCACAAGGTGTCGGTAGTATCTGAATTGGCTGGAGACCCTAAGTATAATGTTAAACCTACAGATACTGTTTCTATACCGGAAGTTGTTACAAATAACGGGGTAGACTATACAGTAACGGCGATTGGTAGTCGAGCTTTTTTTTATTGTCCAGGTATTACTTGGGTTAGAATGCCAAAAACTATTACTTCTATTGGCAGTATGGCATTTACAACATCTCGTGGGATTGAAGCATTCGAGATTGCAGAGGGAGGCTCGCATTATGTATCAGAGGATGGAGTATTATACAATATTTCAAAAACAGTTTTAGTGGCATTTCCTCCTAAAAAAACAGGTGTTTGGACATGTCCAGCTACTGTTACGTCAATAGGTGAAGAGGGGTTGAATGGTGCCAAGATATCAGGTATTATGTTTCCAGATAGCTCATCACTAACTTCAATAGGTAAAGGAGCTTTTACTTTCTGTGAAAATCTTGTATCTATAGCTCTTCCTGCCGCATTGTCAAAGATAAGCGATGAGGCGTTTTATAGATGTACTGCTCTAGAGGTAGTAGATATACCTAATAACTCAGTAATGTCTTCCATAGGTAGAAAGGCTTTTGTGTTGTGTGGCAGCCTTCATACCATATCACTTCCTACTAGTTTAACAGATATTGGAAATGAAGCATTTTCAAATTGCAAATCATTAAAGACAGTAGATATTCCTAGCTCTGTAAATACTATTGGTGTAAACGCATTTAATAATTGCGACTCTTTGACTGCTGTAAATGTAGATACTGCAAATTTAAAATACAGCTCTGACGAAGGAGTTTTGTATAATAAAGCAAAGACAACGCTTATGCTATACCCTATGTCAAAACCTTCTACAAGCTATACTGTTGCAGACTCTACAAAAGTTATAGAAAGCTGGGCAATGTACAAGATTCCAAGCTTGACATCATTGAGTTTACCATCAGGACTTACAAATATTGGCACAGGAGGATTGAGTGTTTTACCTAATTTATCTTCACTTACTTGCAGTGCTGATTCCCCAGCGTTTATCACGCTTGGAGAGTATATTTTTTATGGAATTCCTAAAAACACTTGTACTCTGTTTGTGCCTGCAGGTAGCGAAAGCGCTTACAGAGCAGCCGATAAGTGGAAAGAGTTTATGCAGATACTACCAATTGGCACACAGGTAGGTTTAGATGTTACAGAAAGAGTAAACATCAACATATATCCAAATCCAGCTGTGGATTTCGTTATAATCAGTCCGCTGAATGAATTTGATGGCGAAAAGGTTTCGGTATTTGACCTAAAGGGTAATGAAATTTATAGCACTTTTGTAGATTCTCCAGAGTTGAAAATCAATGTTCAAGGCTGGACAAGAGGTGTGTATGTGGTAAGAGTTGGTAATACCTTCGGCAAGTTGATTGTAAAGTAATCGGCTTACTCTATTTGACCAATAGCTTTAAGGTATTCAGCCTCTTTTTGTCGAAAATTGATTTGAGCATCTATTAGATTGCTTTTGGCGGTTTTCCAAGCGGCTTGCGACATCATTAGCTCCGTCAGGGTCTCCATAGAGACAGAATATCTATCCTGTGACACTCGTAGATTCTCTTCTGCGAGTGTCATTGCTTTTTGGGTGTTCTTCAGAGCTGTATATGAGTTTATTAGCTCGGAGGTTGCTTGCTGGATCTGCAGGCGAAGCAGTTGGCTGTTTTTCTGCATCTCTATCGAAGCAATCTCTTTGTCTATTTTAGCAGATTTTATCTTTTTGCTACCTCCCCACCAATCCAGAATAGGTATCGATACCACAGCCATCACATTAGAAATGTTGTATGGGTCTGGCTTGTAATCCATTATTTTCATGCCACCGATGTAGCCAAAAGTTGCGGCTAAGCCTACAGTTGGCAGGTATTCTCCCAGTACATTTCTTGCCTCGCGCTCTTTCATCTCTGTCTGCATTTGCATTAGGCGATATTCAGGGCGATTGTTTAGGTCGTCGTCTGAGGGTAAAGCGGATATTTCAAGAACTTCAATAGTGGTGTCTGTCGGCACAATTGGAGTTGAGAAGTCTGCACCGATTGTAAGGCAAAGAGCCATGCGTGAAAGCTCTAAGCCAGCTTCTGCTCTCTGTACCTGTAGCTGCACTTCGCCTCTCTGTACTTGAATTTTCAGCAAATCGGAGCGATTTATCATATCCACATCCTTTACGTTTTGCACCACTTTTTCAAGTTCTAAAAGCAGCTTTTCGTAGGTTTTTGCAAGCTGAGTTTTCTGCAATACCGATACATATAGCCAATACGATTGCTGAGCAGAAAGTATAGTTTCGTGTCGTTTCATACGTGCATTCTCCTCAGCCATCTTTCCGCCGAGTTGAGCCATTTTCATGCCGTTTACTATCCTGCCACCAGCAAATATTGGCTGTTGTAGTGTTACTCCTGCCATGTAAGCGCCTTTCAGCGAGATGTCAATAGGCTTTATGTAGCCAACTAGTGACTGCCTGATGAGCTCGAGTATCTGTTCCGTGTTGGGATCGATTGGTATTGGCAAATTCTCAAGTGTAGCATTTGAGATCACTTTGCTAAGGTCTTTCATCAACTCTATATCTTTGAACATATATAGAGCCGATGCATTGATGCTAATTTTTGGGAAAAACATAGACAAAACCGCTTCGCTTTCAGATTTTGCTTTTTCTTTTAGCTTTTCAGAAATCTGTATGTCATAACTATTTCTAAGCGCCATCTGTATGCAACTGTCGAGGCTAAGTCTTAGCGTGTCAGGCGTTTGCGAGAAACTAATCGTTGTCCCCAAAAATATAAAACAGAGTATAATTAGAGTCTTTTTCATTCCTTTTTTCAGAATAATTTATTTTCGAATGCAAAGTTATATTTTTTCTTTTCAATGGCAACTCTTTCTTTGTAAAATTGTTTTTAGATATATGAGGAAAATAGGTTGAAAATGTTGTAAGTTTTTTGTAATTTTGCCAGCTAATAGAAAAATTTTTATAAAGATGAAAAAATCAATCTTATCAACAACTCTTATATTTGCGGTAGTATTGCTGGCTTTTGGTTGTAAAACTCGTGCGAAAACTGTAACCCCTACTTCTACTACAACGCCAACAAAAAATCTCTCTGTAAAAGAGGTTGTGCAGCAAAATGATAAATCTGCTACGGAAATAAAGTTTCTTGATATCTCAAATGCAGAGGCAAGACTCCAAGATGGTGGCAAAACTATTTCTGTCCGTTCAAGCATCAAAATTATTGCAGGAAAAGAGATTAACATTTCGGTGCTTCCGCTACTCGGTATCGAGCTTTTTCGTGTGAAAATAACACCTGAACGCTTTTATGTCTTTGATAAACTAAATAAAAAGTATTGTGATGGATCTTATCAATACCTTTCGCAAATGGCGAGGACAGAGATTAGCTACAAAGACATCGAAGCTCTGCTGACCAATAGGCTTTTTAGCCTCAAGAGTGGTCAGTCGGTAGATAAGGCTTACAATTTGCAACAGCAAAAAGATAAGTTTTTACTCTCTTCGAAAGATATGTTCAACGGCTACAGACACTCGTTTGAGATATCTCCAGACTATCTGCTTACGGCAACTGCATTGGATGACGGCACGCACCATGTAAAGCTAAACTACTCAGAGTTTGGTGTGGTAAACAAAGTGCTTTTCCCAATGTTGATTGATGTAAAGGCTAAATTGCCAAAAAACGCACTAGATCTCTCTATAGTGATCAAAAAAGTTCAATTCAATAAGCCTATAGAAATAAGCGAACTGGACTTCTCTAGATATACCAAAACAGACTGTAAGAGAATGTTTTAACCAACATTGTTTTTAGATAAAGGAGTTATTTGTTTTAGATGAAAATTTTAAAAAATATAGTTTTTGTAGTTCTGGTTGCTTTGCTTAGTCAAGTGGCTAATGCGCAGAGC
The DNA here is from genome assembly GCA_964345905.1 of uncultured Paludibacteraceae bacterium. Lineage (GTDB taxonomy): Bacteria > Bacteroidota > Bacteroidia > Bacteroidales > Paludibacteraceae > F0058. Next base: position 4,942 of record CAYFSY010000010.1, read on the forward strand.
ATCAAGGAGCTTCAGGAACAAACGAAGAAGTCAAAAGAGAAGCTTGCCGAGACTCAAAAGCTACTCAAACAGACCAATAGGTCTAAGAAAGGGACAGAGAGGCAGATTTCGTTGCTTTCGAAGTCAATCAAGGAGAGCAATAACGTGATTTTCTCGATCAATTCAGAGATTGACGGACTAAACCGTGATATCACCAGTCTAGGAGAGGAGAAGGAGAGGCTGGCAGAGAAGCTAGAGCTGATAAAGAAGGAGTATGCTCACATGATTTCTAAAAATGAGATTTATCGTCGTCAGTTTTCGCCTGTGCTCTTTATTTTTTCATCAAAAAACTTTGCTCAAGGCATTCGTAGGGCTCGCTATGTGGCGGAGTTTGCAAGATATCGCAAAAAGCAGGCAGAGGATATCAAAAAACTCACAGCTTCGATTATGGAGAAGGAGACAATCCTGCAAGAGTATGTAGCACAAAAATCTGTCTCGCTACACGACAAAGAGGCAGAAAAGCAGAAACTCGATAGCCAAAAGCAGCAACAAGACAAGCTTCTGAAAAAATACAATAGGCAAGAGCGTGAATATAACAAAACGATAAAGCAGGAGCAACAGCGCCAAAAGAACCTCAACGAGCTGATTCGCAAGAAGGTAGCAGAGGAAAATAGGCGTAAAGCGGAGATGGCTCGCAAGGCAGCTGAGGAGGAAGCTCGCAAGAAGCGGGAGGCTGAGGTGGCAGCTCGCAGGGCAGCAGAGGCGGCTAAAAAAAGCACCACAGAAACCAAAAAAGATAAGGCTCCAGAGCCAAAACCAGTGGATAAGCCTGTAGAGAAACCCATTATAACCGAATCCGAATACAAGGAGTATAAGGCAGACATGGCTCTGACAGGTAGCTTTGCTCGTAATCGTGGTAGCCTGCCAATGCCTGTGAGTAGCGGTGCTATACATCGCCGCTTTGGGCGACAGACCAATCCTCACACCAATGCCATCGAGAACAACAGCGGAATCTACATCAAGTCGCCTGAGGGTATGGAGGCAAGAGCGGTCTTTGAAGGCACTGTCTTTGAGGTGATGTACGAGCCGGGTTCGGGCTACATCGTATGGGTTACTCACGGCTCATACTCAACGGTTTACGCTCAACTATCGCTCTTTTATGTGAAAAAAGGCGACAAGGTGCGTGCAGGACAGAAAATCGGTAAAATTGCTCAGAAAAACAACATTACCGAGCTTAACTTCTACATTCTGAACGAAAGCGCCACTTACGAAAACCCAGAGAATTGGCTTGTGAGGTAGGATTTGATGGTTGGCTTTGCAAACTTACCAGACAATTGTCGCAAAAAAATATTAACTTTGTGGCTCGTTTTTGATAAAATAGAATTTAAATAAATATGAAACCAACACTTTTAATACTTGCGGCGGGAATGGGCAGTCGCTACGGAGGGCTTAAGCAGCTCGACCATGTCGGCACAAGCGGCGAGACGATTATGGAATACTCTGTCTATGACGCTATCCGTGCGGGATTTGGCAAGGTTGTATTCGTTATCCGCAAGTCTTTCGAGCAGGAGTTTCGCCAGCAGATTGTAGCAAAATTTGCCGACAAGATAGATGTTCGCATTGTCTTTCAAGACATTTCGGCTGTGCCTGAGGGTTCATCGTACAATCCAGAACGAGAGAAGCCTTGGGGCACAAACCACGCTGTGCTTATGGCAAACTATGAAATCTGAGAGCCTTTTTGCGTGATCAACGCCGATGATTTCTATGGCCGAGAGTCTTTTGAGGTCTTGGCAAAGTTTCTCGGCGAAGCAGCAGGCAAGCAGAATAGGTATTGCATGGTGGCTTACCGCCTGCAAAACACGCTTTCGGAGAACGGCTATGTCTCTCGTGGTGAGTGTTTTGTAGATGAAAATTCGTTCCTTACAAACGTAATCGAACGCACTAAAATTGAGCGTCAGAGCGGAAAAATCGTTTTCGATAGCGAGGAGGGCAACAAATTAGAGATAGCTCCAAACACACCCGTTTCGATGAACTTCTGGGGCTTTACACCCGATTATTTCGACTATTCAGAAAAGAGATTTGTGCAGTTCCTCGCCGAGCAGGGTCAGGAGCTAAAATCTGAATTTTATATTCCAACAATGGTAAATGACCTAATTTCGTCTGGCAGAGCTACTTGCCAGGTGATAGACACGCCGGCAACGTGGTTTGGTGTAACCTACTCCGATGATAAGCCTAAGGTAATAGAGGCACTCAAAGGCTTGGTAGAAAAAGGCATTTACCCAAAAAACTTATGGCAGTGAAAAATAAATTAAAAAGTTTTATAAGCAAAACATTCTCTTCTAAACCAAAAGTTTTGGTTACAGGGGGAATGGGATATATAGGCTCGCACACTGTTGTGGAGCTTATAGAGAGCGGTTTCGAACCCGTGATAGTAGATAACCTTTCGAACTCCAACATCGGAGTTTTGCAGGGTATAAAGAGGATTACAGGCGTAGAGCCAAGATTCGAGAATTTGGATTGTGCAGACTACGTCTCGATGGACAAGTTTCTCTCGAAAAACGATGATTTTGTGGCAATAATCCATTTCGCCGCTCTAAAAGCGGTAGGCGACTCAGTAAAGCGACCTTTGCCATACTATCGCAACAATATCGTTTCGATGATCTCTCTGCTTGAGCTGATGCAGGTTCATAAGATTCCAAACATGGTATTCTCCTCGTCTTGTACAGTTTACGGACAGCCAGACAAGATGCCTGTGAGCGAGAGTACAGCGATAAAGCCAGCAGAGTCGCCATACGGCAATTCCAAGCAGGTCTCCGAAGAGATAATGTTTGATGCTCTAAAGGCAAATCCAAATCTAAAGGCTATCTCGTTGCGTTACTTCAACCCAATCGGCGCACACCCGTCTGGGCTCATAGGCGAGCAACCAAACGGTGTGCCAGAGAACCTTGTGCCATACGTGGTGCAGACCGCTGCCGGCATCCGTAAAAAGCTCTCTGTCTTTGGCAACGACTACAACACGCCAGACGGCACCTGCATACGCGACTACATAAATGTGGTGGACTTGGCTCAGGCACACATCGCGGCTCTAAGTAGGCTACTCGAGGGTGGAGTAGAAAGCGTAGAGATTTATAATCTAGGTACAGGCAGAGGTACATCTGTGTTGGAGCTGATAACTGCATTTGAGCAGGCTACAAAGGTAAAGGTTCCATACGAGATAGTTGGCAGACGTGCAGGCGATATTGAGGCTATTTGGGCAGACTCAAGCCTTGCAAATAAGGTGCTAAAATGGAAGGCAAAAATCCCGCTTGAGGATACTTTGCTTTCGGCATGGAATTGGCAGAAATACTCTATGGATAAGGAAAATACTGCTACTAAACGTCATTTTTCGTTTCTTTCGGGTAGCTGATTTGCTATAATTTAGGACAGACTTTCGAGTTTGTCCTTTTTTACTGCTTTTTTATCGTCTCGAATCCCTTGCCATAAACTCCCATGACGGAGGCTTCTGAAATAAATGCATTAGGGTCTACAGAGCGGACAATGGAGTATATCTCCTTTGTGTCCTTTTTGCGAGTAATTACCATCAGTACCTTCTGGTTTGTTTGGCTATACCAGCCTACACCGTCTAATGCAGTTACACCGCGTTTAGCCTCTTGGTTGATGCGAGTAGCAATCTCCTCGTATTTCGTTGAAATGATAAATATCTGAACAGACTGCTTGGCTCCAGACAGGAAGAGGTCTACAGAGTAGGAGAATACTATCATCTGCATATAACCATAAACCACAGTGCGGAAGTCGAAGTTGATAAAAAACGATGCGCCAATTATCACAAGGTCTGCATACAGATAGACCTTGCCAGGTGATATACTACGATATTTTGAGAATATCATTGCCACTATATCTGTACCACCTGCAGAGCCACCGTTCTTGAACGCAATAGCAATGCCAAGTGCGGAAATCACACCACCAATTATAGCACAAATGAGTTTGTCGCTCTCTTGGAATGAGCTTGTGATGATTTGAGGTTCGGGTAAGACGCGTAGCATTATGTATACAAAAAATATACCAAAGATAGTCTTAGCTCCAAAGCTATTGCCCAGTGTATAAAAGCCTACTGCTAGTAGCACAACATTTACGGCAAAAAAGCCAGTTGCTACCGAAATTATGTTGCCACCTGTCAGGAAGTGGATGTCTGTGGCAAAACCCGTAGCACCACCTCCAACGATCTGATTGGGAATCAGGAACGCCACCCATGCAAAAACGTAAAGAAAGAGACCTATAGACACGCCTATATAGGCTCTCACTTCGCTTAAAATCTTTTGTCTTCTACACACTTCTTGCATATTTATCCAAAAATTTTGGCAAAATTAATCATTTTAATTGATATAAAGTAAAAAATCAAATTTAACAAATTCTTAAAAAACATCTACTAAAAGCATTTGTACTAAAGGAGAGTATGAAAAAAACCAGTTATCTACAAACTTAATTTCTCAAATCTAAAAAAAAGTACTATCTTTGCAATTCAGTTAGTCGGTTGAAGGTAGCACGCACGTCATAACGCTACTCTTATATAAGCCGAGTTAGTTAGATAAGATATTACAAATTAATAATTTATAAGTTTAATAACAAATTAAAAAAAATTAGTTTTTTATGGAAAACAAAAAAACAGTAAATGAGGTTAAAGTAAAAAAATCTCGCGGCGTTAGTGCCACATTAGTATTCTTAGTATGTTTAGTACTAGCTGAGTTGTTTTTCTTCAAGGTGCTTGGTAATCCTGCAAACTTCGAAGATATGAACCCAGACAACCACCCACTGAACCTGCTTGGTTCGATGTATAAGGGAGGATTCGTAGTTCCTATTATTCTTACAATGATGCTTGCGGTACTTGTACTCTCTGTGGAGCGTGCTATTGCACTAGCAAAGTCAAAAGGTAAAGGCAACTTAATGGTGTTTGTTGCTAATGTAAAGAGTGAACTTGAAAAAGGCAATATAGATGCTGCTAAGGCTCTTTGCGACAAGCAAAAAGGTTCAGTTGCTGCTATAGTAGACGCTGGTTTGATGAAGTATAAAGAGGTTCAGACTCTCGATACTCCAAAAGAGCTGAAGATTCAGGCTATCAAAGAGGAGATTGAAGAGGCTACTGTGCTTCAAATGCCTTCAATGCAGCAGAATATGTCTGTTATCGCTACGCTTTCTACACTTGGTACTCTTGTCGGTCTGTTCGGTACAGTACTTGGTATGATCCGTTCGTTCGGAGCTCTTGGTTCTGCAGGTGGTGTAGACTCTACTGCTCTTTCTGTAGGTATTTCTGAGGCTCTTGTAAATACTGCTTCAGGTATTCTTACTGGTGCTTTGGCTATCATATCTTACGGATATTTTAGCAATAAGATTGATAACATTACTTACGCAATCGAAGAAATTAGTTTTGCACTTGCTCAAACTTATTCTGAATCTCATAAATAATTGTTGGGAGACAAATATTTTCAGATTATTAATTCCAACTAAAAAAGATTTAGAGTAATATGGCAAAAAAAGTAAAGACAAAGAAACATAGTACATTCATCGACATGACTGCGATGAGTGACGTTACTGTGTTGCTACTTACTTTCTTTATGCTGACCTCTACGTTCGTTAAAAAAGAGCCAATCACGGTAAATACCCCTGCCTCAGTATCTGAGATCAAGGTGCCCGAGACAAACTCTATCACAATCCTTGTCGATAAGCAGGGTAAGATATTCCTTGCTATGGACAATGTGGACGAACTTGTAGCAACAGCTAAAAAAGTAGGTGATAAATATGGTGTTACTTTTACGCCTTCTCAGATAAATGCTATGAGAGGCTTGGCTTCTTTTGGCATACCAATAAGGGATCTGCCTGCATATTTGGATAAAAACACAACAGAGCAAGACATGTATACACAGGAGGCTCTGAAAATACCAAATAATCCAAAGATAGGTATTCCAAATGCTTCATCAGAAGAAGGTGTAACGGTTGAGGCGGGAAAAATTGACCCAAAGAACGAGTTTATGGTGTGGATAGACTGCGCCACAAACGGAAAGGAAATTGGTTCTGTAAAGCTCGCTATCAAAGCCGATAAAGAGACAGACTACGAGGTTATTAAGAAAGTTATCAATGACTTGAGAGATTTGCGCCAAAATGAGTATCTTTTGGTAACAAATCTGAAAACAGCTTCGGCAGAATAACTAATTTTTTGTTTAATTAATGAAAAGAAAAGATTAAATTATGGCAGAAGTACAAGCAAATGATAAAGGCGGAGGCAAAAAAGGTAGGCAGAAAAAGCATACCATACGTGTTGACTTCACTCCGATGGTGGATATGAATATGTTGCTCATAACATTCTTTATGTTTGCAACAACACTCTTGAAACCACAGGTGATGAACATCACAATGCCATCACGCGATAAAGTTGAAAAAGGACAAGGAACACAATTTCGTAAATCTACAGCTCTGACTATCCTTGTGGCTGGAGACAATAAAGTTTACTACTACGAGGGACTACCAGAGGGAGACCAATGGAAAGATGCAGCTACATTGACTGAAACATCTTTGGCTGAAGATGGTATCCGTGCTCTTTTGATGAAAAAGAATAGTGGTACATACGAAAAGGTTCAGGAACTTAAGGTAAAACGCAGTAAAGGAATTGTTTCTGAACAGTTCTATAGAGAAAAGGTAGATGAGATACAGAAAGAAGCCAACGTTGAACTAGGTATAGCGCCAAACGTGATGATAAAGATTACAGATGACGCTAAATACGAAAGTATGGTTGACGCTCTGGACGAAATGCTCGTATGCAATATCGGTTTCTATCAGATTGCTGAGCTAGCCGATGCAGACAGATACCTTTTATATCTGAATACCCAAAAAGCTGAGTATCTGACCGAAAAGCAGAGATCAGACTTGGGCATTAAGTAACTATTAATGAGAGAGGAGAAATTTTATGGCAAGAGGTGATATTAAATTAGAATCGCAGAAGTGGCTTGATATAGTTTTTGAGGGAAGAAATAAGCAGTATGGTGCTTACACTATCCGTCAGGACTCTTCAAACCGCCACATCAAGGCGTTGATAATAGTTGCTATTTTGGGCTGTGCGGCTATCTTTTTACCAAGGGTTATTCAAAACGTTATCAGAGCAACCCAAGATGATGCTAAGCAAGAAGAGGCTTTTAAGCAGACAGATTTTGATACACAAACAGACAAGCAAGAAGAGCAAAAAGAGGAGATTATGGAGATCCCAAAAGATATTCCTCTAGTGCTAGAGACGAAGTCTGTTATGTATGTAGAGGCTGAGATAGTAGAAGACGTCAATATTCAAAAAGAGAAGTTGGCTCAAGCTCAGCAAGCGCTTGAAAATCTCGATAAACTGATTGGCGCTAGAACTGTAGAGCAGGGCTCAGATGTCCTACCTGGTATAAATTTGAATCAGCAGGATGTTCAAGAAATAGTTGATAATAAGGAAGAGCCAGATAAAATCTGGGAGTGGGTACAGGTAAAACCATCTTATCCGGGAGGAGAAGATGCTCGCTTGAAATGGCTGAACGATAACATCAATTATCCTACTGCTGCAGTAGATGCAAATATCCAAGGTACAGTAACAGTTGGTTTCGTAGTAGAGAAAGATGGCTCTATCAGTAATGTTAAAATTCTGAAGGGAGTTCACCCTCTACTAGACAACGAGGCTCTACGCTTGGTTCGCAATATGCCTAAATGGATACCAGGTAAGCAAAACGGTAATGCCGTTCGTGCTTTCTTTAATCAGCCAATTAGGTTTGTATTGAAGTAATGTAAAATTAAAAATTGGCTTCGCGATGAATAAGTTTCATAGCAAAGTTTTGATATTAGTGTTTATGTGGTCGGCAGTGGCAGTCTATGCTACTGCCGCTACTGCATTGCAGGATACTGTCCCTCAGACACAAGATAGCACCCAGTTTGCCTCAGACCATATCTACGATTGGGTAGAGGAGAGGCCAATGTTTACAGGTGGAGATATGGCTCTGCGTAAGTGGTTAGCCCAAAACATCATGTATCCGTTTGAGGCTGTCGAGAGAAATATTCAGGGTAGTGTACTTGTAAAATTTGTAGTAGAGAAAGATGGCTCCATTACTAATGTTGAAGTGTTGAAAGGAGTACATGCTCTGCTTGACGAGGAGGCACTGCGTGTAGTGCGTAGTATGTCAAAATGGGTGCCGGGTAAGGTAAAAGGCAAAGCTGTTCGCTCATATTTTACCCAACCAATTAGGTTTTTGATAAGGTAAAGAAAGCAATATTTGGCTTCCGTAGAGATGAAAAGGATTCAGGTTAAGTTTTTTATAATGGCGATTGTCTGTTTAGCAGTGGTAGTCGATGCTATAGCTAGTGTTTCGAAGCAGGATACCATAGTGCAGATATGTCGCTCTTTTGCACCTCCGAAGCCTAAGGATAGTGTTGAAAAAGACGAAAATCATATCTACGAATGGGTACAGGAGAAGCCTTCGTTT
>CAYFSY010000010.1:13422-22705 GCA_964345905.1 uncultured Paludibacteraceae bacterium
CCCGGCAGAGAAGAGGCGCGTCTGAAGTGGCTTCAGGAGAATATTAGCTATCCCTCAGCTGCTGCGGAGGCAAACATTCAAGGGACTGTAACAGTAAGATTTGTGGTAGAAAAAGATGGTTCTATCAGCAATGTAAAAATAGTAAGAGGTGTTCATCCTCTGCTTGACGATGAGGCTATGCGTCTGACCGCAAATATGCCAAAATGGGAGCCGGGCAAGCATAATGGCAAAGTTGTTCGCTGACATTTTACCCAACCAGTCAAGTTTGAGTTGGAGCAAGATACAGTTTCTCAATCGCAAGATAATTCAGAACAAGGCTATGTATCTATTTGGCGTAGACCGAAAGCATATTTCCCCGGTGGAGAGGAGGCGAGGCTGAAGTGGTTGAGCGACAATATGGTATATCCTGCCGATGCAGCCAAGGCGAACATAGAGGGACTTGTAACGGTAAGCTTCATAGTAGAGAAAGATGGCTCTATCAGCAATGTGAAAATCCTGAAAGGAGTTCACCCTCTGCTCGACGAGGAGGCTGTGCGTCTGACTAAGAGCATGCCAAAATGGATACCGGGTAAGGCAAACGGTAAAGCAGCTCGTGCATACTTTACTCAGCCAATCAATTTTGTATTGAGAAAATAGAAAAAATTTAAAATATAGTATTATGAAAAAATTTCAAGGAAAAGCTTTAGCGCTGGTGGTGTTTGAGTCTGCAATGGCGGTGTTCTACTTCCTTTTAGGATTGTGGCTCGTTTTGGCAGACACTGCTGTAGTGCTCATCGAAAACAAGACTATACGAATCATATTGGGAGTTCTGTTTGTATTATATGGAGCATTTCGTATCTACAGAGCTATACGAAAGGTTTTTATTGATGAATAAATAGCTTTTTACAGACAGAAGCCTATACTTTTCTGAAAAAGTGTAGGCTTTTTTTCGTTAAATGAGTTAAATTTCAGAAATATTTTATAACTTCGCACTTTGGATTATGGTGCAACTTAATATTTTGATTTTTAGGCACTATTTTATTCTAAAAAGAGAGATTTTCAATAAAAAACAGATTATAAATTTTTTATATCATAAGTCAATGGGAAATATCGTAAAAACAGATGTTTTAATCATCGGAGCGGGACCATCGGGACTTTCTACAGCTATCCACCTTGCTGATTTGTTCAAGAAAAATGGACTTGAGAAGCAAATCCTTGTGGTAGATAAAGGGCAGTCTGTCGGTTCGCACATTTTGTCCGGAGCAGTCATAAAGCCAGAGGTCTTTTCTGAACTTCTACCGGATGTAAAAACAGAAGAGATACCTTTCGACAGCAAAGTGTCAAAAGATGCGATGTATGTGCTCACAAGCCGAACTGCTTCTTTCAAAATGCCTTTCCACCCACCTTATATGGGCAATAGTGGCAACTACACTGCATCGTTGGGAGAGATTTGTCGTTTCCTCGCAGGAAAAGCTACAGAGAAGGGAGTAGAGATTTATCCGGGTTTCGCCATGAGCGAACTCTTATACGATAGAGCAGATAGCGTTATCGGAGCGAAGTGGAGCGACACAGGAGTTGACCACCACGGCGAGAAGCTCGAAAACTACGTGGAGGGCACAAGCGTTCAGGCTAAGATAACTATCCTTGCAGAAGGCACTCGCGGTAGCTTAACCAAGCAACTGATTGCAAAAAAGAATTTGCAAGAGGGCAAAAATCCACAGATTTACTCACTCGGCTGCAAAGAGCTATTCTCTGTGCCAGAGGGTACGATCGGCGAGGGCGAGGTGTATCACACTATGGGCTTCCCTGCAATGCAAGACGGAGTTTTCGGCGGTGGATTTATCTATGGCTTGAAAGGCAATCGCGTTGCAATAGGCTTGGTGCTTGGTCTCGACTATGCCGACCCAACTTATGATGTTTTCCGTGCATTCCAAATCTGGAAGACTCATCCTTTTGTAGAGAAGTTTATAAAAGATGGCAAACTCCTAGAGTATGGAGCAAAGACATTGCCTGAGGGCGGTTTCCATTCGCTCATAAAATACTACACAAGCGGTGCTATGATAGTGGGCGACTCTGCGGGATTCCTCGCTATGCCAGCGCTGAAAGGCGTTCACCTTGCAATGTATTCGGGTATGTCTGCTGCAAAGGCTGCACTGGAGGCATTTAAGCAAAATGATTTCTCTGAAAAGACTCTGAGAAAATATGAGGATTTTGTAGAGCAATCGCCAATCTACCAAGAGCTATACAAGTGCAGAAACTTCCGTCAAGGATTTGCCAAAGGCACCTTCGCAGGTATGTTCCACTTCGGCACACAGCTGATAACAGGCGGTGCAGGCTTCTGTGGCAAACTGAGCGTAGTGTCTGATGCCGAGCACACCAAGACTATATCTGCATTCAGCCACACAACATTTAAGCAAAAATATGCTTCTTACGATTTGGATAAACCTTATGTATTCAACAAGGTAGATGATGTATTCTACTCAGGGGCTTTGCACGACGAGGAGCAGCTTGTCCACCTCAGAGTAAAAGATATGCAGAAGTATATTGCAGAGAACATCACGAAATACGATGCACCTTGTCAGTACTACTGTCCTGCTGAGGTTTACGAGGTACACACAGATAGAGCTACCGGTCGTAGAGAGCTTCGTATCCATTCCGAGAACTGCGTTCATTGCAAGACTTGCGACATCAAAGAGCCACTGCAAGCAATTGAGTGGAATGTTCCAAATGGCGGTAATGGACCTGACTATAAAAATATGTAATCCGCAAAGAGTTGAACCGAATAAAAAAGTAAAAAAGTATGGCATTAACTATTATATCATTAATAAAACAAGTTCCGCTGCCTTCTGAGATGAGAATGGGCGACGACGGACTTATGGATAGAACAAAAGCGAAATCTATCATTAATATCGACTGCCAATTTGGTTTGGAGGCAGGGTTACAGCTCAAAAAGAGATATCCAGATGCACGCATGATTGTATGCTCGATGGGTCCTCAGTCTTTCGAACAGGCTCTGAAAACGGCTATTTCAATGGGCTACGACGAGGCTTATCTGCTCTCTGACAGAAAGCTCGGAGGTTCAGATACCTTTGCTACAGGCTTGGCTATATCTACGATGCTCAAAGACTTGGGTTTTGATAAAAACAACAAAGATAATCCTTTTATAATCCTTGCAGGTCGTCAGTCGTCAGACGGAGACACGGCTCACGTGCCTTCGCAGGTGGCTGAAGCTATGGGAGTGCCTCAAGCAACTTTCGTAGAGCGTATCGAGGCTAATGCAGACGGTACTATTACCGCTCGCCGTATCATCGAGGGCGGTTATCAGATGCTCAAGCTGCCGATGCCTTGTGTTATATCGTTTACCCCAACAGGCATCAAGCCTCGCAAGCCATCGCTCCTTGGAGCAATGAAGTCTCGTCACTCAGAGGTAGTGGTAAAGAGCGTTGATGACGTTAAAATGCCGGAGGCTCATCAGAAGCTAATCGGTATCAACGGTTCGCCAACATTGGTGGCAGGTGTAGAGAATATCGAATCTGACCGTCCACCTGTGATGATGGCTACAGGTAGCACAGAGCAACAGTTGGTAAACTCTCTGATAGAGAATATCGAAAAGGGTGGCAACCAGCTTGTAAAGAAAGAGGCAAAGGCGAAAAAAGAGGTTGACACCACAGGAATGGAGGTGGTTGACCTTCGTGGCGACAACAAGGGAATTATCACTTGGGCAGAGGTAACAGGCGACAAAATAGGTCGTCCTTCGCTCGAGCTGCTGACTCCTGCTCGTCACCTTGCAGAGCAGCTTGGAAACGGCACAAAAATTACAACCGTGCTTATTGGTAAGAATGTTAAACACTTTGCACAGACACTATTTGAACACGGTGCAGACGAGGTGGTGGTAGTAGAACACGACAAGCTCGAAGAGTATTTGATACTGCCATTTGCAGATATTATGACACAAATTATCCGTGAACGTAAGCCTGAGATTGCTCTCTTTGCTGCTACCACAGCAGGACGTGAGTTCGCACCACGTGTAGGAATGAAGACAGGCTCAGGTGTTACAGCAGACTGTACCGCTTTGGAGATTGGCGACTATGTGGATAAAAAGAATTCACGCATCGTGCGTCCGATACTTCACAGCCGCCGTCCTACCTTTGGCGATAGTAAGTTGGCTACAATCCTTGGTTTTGTATATCCACAAATCTCTACGGCTCGTGCGGGAACATTCGCTGTGCCTGAGGTTCAAGCTGGCAGAACAGGCAATCTGATTGAGTTCAAACCAACTCTAAATGATGAGGATTTTGTTACCTCTATCGTAGAGACTGTTCGTGGCGAAGGTGGCTTGGCATCGTTGTTTGAAGCTGATATTATTGTTTCAGGCGGTCGTGGCACCGTAGGCGATGAGCTGAAGCTCGTCAAAGAGCTTGCGGAAGCGCTCAAGCAGCAGGGTTATAAGGCTGAATGGGCTTGTAGCCGTGTAGTTGTGGACGAAGGCTTTGCAGAGTATGCTCGCCAGATTGGACAGACAGGTAAGACTGTTCGTCCTAAGGTATATATTGCGGTGGGCATCAGTGGTGCTATTCAGCACATTGCGGGTATCAAGGAGTCTGGCAAGATTATCGCTATCGACCAAAATCCTAAAGCAAGCATATTCCGCCACGCAGACTTCGGTATTGTAGGCTTATACCAAGATATCCTACCAGAGCTCATCGAGAGAGTTAAGCAAGGATACTCTTTTGGTGTTGCAAAATAAAAGATAAAGGTTTTTAAGTTAATAGAGAGGGTGGCCGTAATTCTAGATATTACGGCTACTTTTTTTGTCTTAATAGAAAAAGGGACGAACACATAAGTTCGTCCCTAAATTCAATTACAATTATCAACTTTCGATTGAACTATTATCGTTTGATAATCAGTCGCTCTACGCGGTTGATATCTTTAGATACTATGCTTACAACGTAGGTTCCATCTGTAAGTGTAGATACATCTACTGTTGTCTTGCCTGTAGTGGCAGAAACTGTAGCCTTGTAAACAATCTTACCCTGCATGTCGAATATAGTTGCAGTAGCATCATTAGTCAGACCATCGACTGCTATATTTACCTCATCTTTTGCAGGATTAGGGTAAATGCTTACATTGCATTCTGTCAACTCTAATCCAGTAGGTTCATCAGTAGTGAAGCTTAATGTGTCTCCAGTTACCATTGTGAACGTAGCTGTAGTAGCGTATGCAAAATAGTAGTATCTAGTGTTAGGAGCTAGTGATGTCAGTTGTCCGTCTGCTGGTACATCTGAGAATACTGTGCTCGTTTCTACTCTATACTTCCAACCTTCAGCAATGATGTCTTCTGAGCCTGCAGTCACTGTTTTGTTAAGAGTTGCAGTATTAGAAGTTATATCTGTAGCTAAGCCGGTTACTACTATAGGACTTACGTGAGCTAGCGTACGGAACGTCAAGGTCTCGCCACGGTAGCCGATTGTGTTGATATCTGTAGTAGCGTAAGCATAGAACTCATAAGTAGTATCTGGTTGTAAGCCCTCTAGTGTACTATCTGCTGGAGCTTCGAACCATGCATTTGAACCAAGTATAGAATACTTCCAACCACTACTTACCACTGGCTCAGATTGGTCAGCCACTACAGTTTTATGTAGTTTAGCAGTAGTCTGAGTAACCTCAGTAGCAGCAAGTGTTGTAACAACTGGTGGTATTGAAGCCTGTCCAGTAGTTGTAAACACAAGGGTATCACCATAGTAAGATATTCCATTTGCAATAGCATAGGCAAAATGCTCATATGTAGTACCTGGGTTCAATCCAGTTATAACATCACCGCTTGCAGTTATAAATCTTGGGTCTGCACTATTTTGCTGACGGTAGTAGTGACCCTCAGATTCTATTGGATACGTACCCTGAACCACTGTTTTACCAAGTGTAGCAGAGTTGTCAGTAATGTCAGTAGCAGGTAGAGTAGTAACCTCTGCAGGAATTATTATAGTCTCTTTTAGTACAATGCTATCTATGTGGATGTCGTTATCGCCATTATCTCCAATAGTAGATTCTCCATAGAATCCGATGCGAATAGCCTGACCAGAGTATTGGGATACATCTATTGAGTAGCGATAAGGAGTACTTGGTATTTCGTTCAAAACATGGTCTCCTAGTCCGTCGTTAGACCAGACTGTAGCATCTGTCTGATTCCAAGTGTTACCTCCATTAGTACCTATAGCTACGATAAATCTATCGTCGTCGCAAGTGCCTGTTGCTGGCTCACTCCTATTGTACTTATTGAACGAAGCATAGAATTCCAGAGTTGCATTCTCTACTGTGTCTGGTATCTCAATAACTGGGGTTATCATCCAATGGTTTACATACTGTCCAAATATATTTAGTTTAGCCGCACCAGAAGTCATTACCGTAGTAGAGCGTCCCCAAGCACCGTAAGGATTTAATGCCATAGATTCGCTACCCGCAAATAAGTTTGTTGCTTTAGTGTTAGACATAGACCAACATGCTGATGGTAAGAATACATTAGCATCAAATGTCTCTACAAATGGTAGTCCTTCTGCAGCACAAAGTGTTTCAACTTCAATCTCATCTGTGAACTTACTTTCATCTACACCATCTACGCAGACTGTTTTAACCTTAACCTTATATTTGGTTCTAGGAGCGAGACCTGTTAGTGTATGTGTAGGAGAGTTAGATACCGCTACGGAATCCCAAGTAGTGGCAGATGTTGGCTTGTAGAACACCTTCCAGTTAGTTTCTCCGTCTCTTGGTTGCCAAGAAATTTCGACACTGGTTGCAGTAACTGTATTGATGTCGTATGTCAGACTATCTGGCTTGAAGCAGCTAGGAGCAGCGTGGACACTTACCTCATCGACATAGTAGTTTAGAGTCGAAGAGTAGTAGCCACCATCAACATAGCGAGTCTTAAATACGATATACTTATGATCTGCCGGTACGTTGGTCAGCAAAATCTCATTTAGCACCCAGTTGCCTGCTGTTGCTGGTTCATAGTTGCCTAGAGATACAAATGTGGTAGTATCGTCGAGGTTCGACATTGTACCAACTTCAAATACTCCTGTGGCATTGCCATAATATGAGTAAGGCTTTCTGAGCCAGAATGTCAATTCTGTATTAGCAAGCGAAGCAAACTCCGGAGATGCTACCATCTGTAGATTGTTGTCGGTGGTCAGAGAGTAGTAATATACTCCATGAGCATCGTGAGAATCTGAAGCGTAGTGAGAAACATAAGGAGAGTGGCTATAGTTAGAAGTTCCATTATCTACTATACGAGTCCAACAATATGCGTTATCGAAATCGTTTGGATTATTCTCTGTAAATGTCTCTTGATAAGGGATGCTTACTATTGAGCAGTCTGTACGGAAGTCTTTGTACATAGACCAAGAGCTAAACTGGCCTGCATCACATATATTTCTTACCCAAATTCTATACGATGTATTTGGAGCTAAACCTCCTATAGCAGATGCGTTGCTTGATAGAATGCCTAATACAGCCGTAGCGTCTGGATACACAGAGTCTCGGCGTGTGCTGATGGCATACTGCCAAGATGTTTGTCCCTCTCTTGTAGTAAAGGCAATAGTAGCCGAATCTGTAGTTACAGATGTTACGTTGAGGTCAGATACTGCTAAACAGTTTGGCAGAGCAATAAGCTCAACATCATCAATCCAATAGTAATAATTTAGTGCTTGAGTATAAGTTACGGTGTCGATGGTTACATCGCCATAGCGGAATGCTATGTAGCGATTGTCGGTATTGTCGACAACTCCAACAAAGTCAACTTCATGCAGTAGCTTTTGGTTATACATTGTGCCATTGTCTAGAGTAGCTACAGGTACGAATGTAGATGTATCTGTAGGATTAGACATTACTC
Organism: uncultured Paludibacteraceae bacterium; assembly: GCA_964345905.1. Lineage (GTDB taxonomy): Bacteria > Bacteroidota > Bacteroidia > Bacteroidales > Paludibacteraceae > F0058. The sequence goes on from CAYFSY010000010.1 coordinate 21,284, forward strand.
CAACTTGGAATTTACCACAACCAATACCCTCTTTTACAAGATTAAAGCGTAGCTGCAATGTGTTAAGAGGAACGTTTAGTTTCTCCATTACCAATATTTGTGATTTAGCACCCTCAAACTTTACTGCTGGAGTAGGTATTCCATCGTATGCATCAGCTTCTACTACTCCCGGACGATTGTCTCCATACACATTCAAGCGTACCCAGCACTCTGGTATTGAGCCTATTGTAATAGAGTCAAAGTTTTCGGTATAGCCTATAGTAATAGTCAAGTTGCAAAGCGTATGGAATGTTAAGGCATCTTGATACCATTCACTCACAGCACCGTCGCAAGATGTGCGAACCCAAATTTTATATGAGGTATTTGGCTGTAAGCCATCTATTGTAAATGTAGTTGAGTTTACAGTCACAGGTGTAGCCCCTACGCTATCAGGATTTGTCTTAGTCATATCGCTTGTGATAACATAAGAGAAGTTAGTCTCATTGCTATAAGGCCATACCTTAATAGTTGCCGAGTTTTCGGTGTAGCTTATCAGACCGAGGTCTTCAGGCTTCATGCAGTTTGGCATTGTGTCAACAACTACATCGTCAAGCCAATACCAGTAGCTTGTAGAAGTAGTAACAGATCCTACGTCTCCATAACGGAATGCTATGTAGCGATATATACTATCGTCTGCTATATGGCTTGTGTTTATCAACAGCTTATAAGGAACCAATACTCTGTCTCTACCATCGTTATTATAATCCGCTAGAGGCATGAATGTACTAGGATCGTGAGCATCAGACATTACTCCCACCTGTATTACTCCACTTGAAGCGTTTTCTCTAGATAGTTTGAAGTCCAGAACCATACCGTTCAGAGAACGATTGAAACGAGGAGATATTAGGTATATAGGCTTCTAGCTACTAAATTGGATAGACTTGGTAGGAACTCCATAATAAGTGTATGGAGATGCTACTTTTGGGAACGCATAGTCATTTGGACAAATTCTGCTCCAACACTCAGGTACCTCACCTGTATTAGTGCTCTCGAAATCTTCATTCAGATAAGAGATACCAGCACAGTCTGTAGAAGCAGAAACTATCGGTTCGGTGTATATGCTTGTGTCGCCAGGATTACATATTGCTCTTACTTTGAAGTTGTACTTTGTGGAAGGCTCCAAGCCCGCTATGGTGTGTATAGTATCGTTGGCAAATGTGGTATTCCACTCTGTTGCAACGTCTGCTTTGTAAGCCACCTCCCAGCTAGTCTCACCGTTATTAGAAGACCACGCAAGAGTGACTGAAGCGTCTGAAGTCCTAACTCTACGTACGTTTGTAGGGTTAATACAACTTGGGACGTTCTCAATTACTATATTGTCTATAAAGTAGTCTGGTGAGCCTGCGTTTGTATCTTTTACTACTGTAAAGGTAATGTATGGAT
>CAYFSY010000011.1:0-5661 GCA_964345905.1 uncultured Paludibacteraceae bacterium
TCATTGCAGGGTTTCTATATTTGAATGCCAATTCGAAAGCAAGGTCAACAAAGTCTGCCATCTCTTGCACTGTAGCAGGAGCAAGCGTAATTAGGCGATAGTCGCCGTGTCCGCCACCCTTTACTGTCTGGAAATAGTCTGCCTGCGAAGGCTGGATTGTACCCAAGCCAGGTCCGCCACGCATTACGTTAACTAACAAACAAGGTAGCTCTGCACCTGCGATGTAAGAGATTCCCTCTTGCTTAAGAGACATACCTGGAGATGACGATGATGTCATAACCTTTTTACCACAAGCAGCACCGCCATACACCATGTTGATAGCAGCAACCTCACTCTCCGCTTGGAGAACAACCATGCCTGTAGTAGTCCAAGGAGCCTCATCCATAAGTGTCTCCATTACCTCAGATTGAGGAGTGATAGGATAACCAAAGTATCCGTCAGCACCACAGCGAATAGCTGCATGAGCAATCGCCTCATTTCCTTTCATCAATTTTACTTCTTCCATTGCTTTTCCTTTTTTTATTCGTTAACAACTTTATAAACCGAAATAACTGCATCTGGACAAACATATCCACAAGCAGCACAGCCTATACAATTCTCCTCGTTTACCATATACGAGTAATGGTAACCTCTGGAATTCACTTTCGCGTTCAATCCTAAAACCTTCTGAGGACACGCTTGAACGCACAATTCGCATCCTTTACAACGCTCGGTATCAACTACCACAGCACCTCTAAATTTAGCCATAAATTATTTAATTTTTAGTTATATATTTCCTTAGTTGATTCCCATACGAAAATCAATTTGCAAATATACTAAATATTCCACCACTTACCAAATGTTTTTTTGATAGTTTTGATAAATATCATGATATCTCAATTACGAAGGTAAAACTCAGCTTTTTTTATTAATTTTGCAACTAAAAGTTTTTCTAAAAGAGAGTTTTTTGTAAGAGAATGAATAGCTATCGTACCATCAAAGCAACATCAGAAGGGTTGTTTAAAGACAAAGGAAGTAAGTTTATATCGTTTGCGTTTCCTGTCTCCACCGCAGAGGAGGCTATGGAGATAGTTAGCCAGAAGCGGCAGGAGTTTTTCGATGCCCGCCACGTATGCTACGCCTATATGCTTGGAGCGGCTCAGGAGGAGTTTCGCTCAAACGACGACGGCGAGCCATCTGGCACCGCTGGCAGACCGATTCTCGGACAAATCCTTTCGGCAGAGCTTACCGATATTCTAATCGTGGTAATTCGCTATTTTGGTGGGATTCTACTCGGCACCTCGGGACTGATAAACGCCTATAAAACAGCTGCTGCAGAGGCGATATCGGCGGCTGAAATCATCGAGGTAGAGCTTGAGGCGGAGGTCATAGTCCGCTGCTCCTACGATTCGCTTGGGTACGTAATGCGTGCAGTCAAAGACTATAATGTAAGGATTGTAGAGCAATTTCAGCAACACGACTGCAGGATGCGCTTCTCTTGCAAGCAACGCCACCTGGAGGGATTCCTTGGATTCCTAGGCAAAGACCACACCCTGGAGGTGGAGTTAGTCGAGTCCGAGCAAGCCTAACAACTCGCCGATAGACTCTGTCTGTTTTTCTTTATAAATGAATTGATTCTCGGTAATCTCCACTACCCGCTCGGCATCGTCAGTCTCTCGGATTCCGCACCTTGTCAACGCTCTGCGTAGCCATTTGGCACTCTCGCCAGAGGTGTCGCCCATGATTTTTACCGAGCCATTGCCGTTTGGGATGCTGACTATCTGGTAGTGCCCATCTTCGGTATCGAAGTTGAAGGCATCGCTTTGGAACGCTTCCTGAAAAACACCCTTTAGGAGCAAATCCTCAGGCACGCCCTCTACGATTCGGTCTCGCTGCATAAGCCACACTTGGTCAGACATCTTTATAGCTAAGTCCAACTCGTGGGTAGATAGCACAAAAGTCTTACCCGTTCTGTGTGCTAAGTCTCTGAGCAGTAGTACTATACCAATGCGGTTAGCGAGGTCGAGGTGCGAGGTGGGTTCGTCGAGTAAAACTAGCGGTGTGGCTTGTGCCAAAGCCTTGGCTATTACAGCACGCTGCTTTTCACCGTCGGATGTCTGGCTAAGCATCTTATCCCGCAGATGCTCTATGCCAACTTGTCGCAAGGCTTCATCCACAATCGCTGTATCCTCTGTGCCGAGTTTACCGTTCCACGAGGTGTATGGGTATCGTCCCAGAGCCACAAGGTCAAAGACGCTGAGATTGTCCACCTCGATGCGGTCTGTCAGCACCAGCGATAGCACCAGCGAACGACGGCGGTCAGATATTTTTGTGACATCTAGCCCATCTATCTCTATTCGTCCGCTCAGAGCGGGTTGTAGTCCAGCAATGGTGCGGAGCAGGGTGGTTTTGCCGTAGCCGTTTCGCCCTATCAGGCTGATAAGTTTGCCCGCAGAGGCACTCAGGTTTAGGTTGCTCATCACAGCATGCCTGCCGTAGCCAATTGTAAGGTCGTGTATGGATAGAATCATCTCTTTTTTGTGTTTTTTTCAGGTTGCAAAGTTAATAAAAAAAACACTTTTGGTAGTATCGACAAAAAATATTAACTTTGCACAAGTTTATTAATACATTTTGTTTATCAAAAAAATTTTAGAAAATGAATTTAACAATCCTATTACAAGCTGCTGCTCAAGGCGGAAGCATCTGGCAGACAGTTCTAATGTTTGGTCTGCTCATCGTAGTATTCTACTTTTTCCTTATTCGTCCGCAATCTAAGCGTCAGAAAGAGGTTCGCAAGTTTCAAGATTCGCTCGAAAACGGTCAGTCTGTCATCACTCAAGGTGGCATTTATGGCAAAATTCGCGACGTGAAAGACAATGTCGTTACACTAGAAATTGCAGACGGAGTGAGAATTAAAGTGAATAAAAACATGGTCTTTAGCGCAGCTGACCAAACTGACAGTCAGGCTAAATAAAAGGTTCTAAACTTGTTTTTAGAAAATAACTAAAAAAATGAGCAACTTAATCAGAAAGATTCTGCGAGTGGTTTTTACGCGACAGACAGCAATCTTTCTGTTTTTTTTGTTGCTATCTACCTTCTTTTGGCTGATGCACTCCGTAGGTGCAAACCGCGACCTGAAGCTGTCGTATAATCTTCGCTACGTAAACTGTCCGCAGAGTGTACAGATTGTGAATGATTTGCCTAAAAAGGTAGAGGTGCATGTAGCCAACGGCAAGCATTCGATTTTCAACTACTTTTGGGTAAAAGATATCGACACTCTGCTGATTGATCTCTCTGGTATCAACTCTCTGGTGCGTCAGGGACGGAAGTCGTTTGAGCTGGATAGTTTGGTAGTCCGCACTATACGCGAGGATTTTGGAGAAAATTCATATGCCAAAAATATTTCGCCACACAATATTTGGGTAGAGTACAGAACTCTGAAGAGCAAGGAGCTAAAGGTTGTTTTGCAGTCGCAAATACCTTTGAAGTCTAACTTTATGCTCTCCGATTCGGTGCAGATGATGCCTCGCACTGTAAGAGTATTTGGCGACTCAGAGGTCCTCGACACTATGCAGTTTGTAGCAATTACAGACCTAAAGATGGATTCTCTCAAAGAGACCTCTGATATTGAGTATAAGTTCGACGGACAAGGACGACTCTCATTTGAGCCAAAGAGCGTAATAGTGCGAATTCCTGTGGATAAGATGGTCGAAAAAAGCGTCTCGGTGGCAATTGCTACAGTAAATCAACCTAACGGGCTTATAATGAAAGCGTTTCCAAGAATGGTAGATGTAGTATTCATTGTGCCGTTAAGTCGCTTCAACGAGATTTCTGCCGAAAACTTTTTGGTAGAAATAGACTACGTGCAGCGAATATCCGAAGGCAGATGTGCCGTCAGAGTCGCCTCTAAACCCGAATTTGTCCGTATTCTTCGCCTCGAACCGCAGGAGGTAGAGTTCTCGCTCGAACGCACCAACTAAACCATGAACCGCAAAAAAACCCTCAGACTTGCCATCACTGGCGGGATTGGCAGTGGCAAAACTACCGTAGCCAAAGCCTTTGAATCCTATGGCATACCAGTCTACTATTCAGACTTTTGGGCAAGGTATTTACAAGAAAATTCTACTGAAATGGTAGAGCAGATAAAGCGTGAATTTGGCGACGACGCTTACCACGAAGACGGTTCTCTTAACCGTGAGTTTATCTCGAAAGAGGTGTTTGCTAATTCAGAAAGTTTAGTAAAACTCAACGAGATAGTACACGGAGCAGTGATGAGGCGCTTCGAGCAGTGGACAGATGAGCAAAAGTCTGATATTGTAGCGCTTGAGTCAGCTGTAATTTTCGAAAATGGCTTGGAGCGATATTTCGATAAAACTCTGGCTGTGATAGCCCCGCAGGCAGTAAAAATAGAACGAGTAACAAGACGGTCAGGACTCTCTAAATCGCAGATATTGGCGCGTATTCGCAGTCAAATGTCGACCAGAGAGCTGAAAGCAAAGGCAGATTTTGTGATAAAAAACGACGGCAAAGTAGCCGTTCTACCACAGATAGAGAAGGTTCTATCTAAACTGAAGAGTTGAGATAATAGGATTCTAAACTTATTCCCAAAACTTACCCCAAGAAAGCCAGATTGCTATGGAATAGCAACATCGCTACCGCAGTAAGCGAGATAGTGCCTAGCACAATGTATGCCGAGCGGTCAGAGAGAGGCTTTTCGAGTAATGTGGGTTGTAGCTTTTTTAGCAAAAAATATACCACCAAAGCCGAAGCTATGCCTACCAGCGAACCGCAGATAACGTCAGTAGGGTAGTGGACTGCCAGATATACGCGTGAGAAAGCCGTTAGTAGTGCCCAAGTGTTGATAGTCCAGCCGTAGATTTTGTTGCGAAAAATGAGGCTCGAAAGTACAGCAAAACCAAAAGCGTTTGCTGCGTGTGATGAGACAAAACTATAGCCGCCACTTACGTAGCCATGGACAACGCTCAGCATCCCCTCGAGCGAGGGTTCGTGAGTTGGACGGATACGCTCCACTAAGGGCTTCAGCAGTCCTGACGAAATTTGATCTGCAAAGAGTATTACCAAAGCGATTCCCGCCAAGACCCAAAGCGACCTTAGGCGATGCTGCCTGATGATAAGGAAAATAATTACAGCCGCCGTCAGAAACCATATTTTTTGCCCAGAAAATATAAAGAAAAAGTCGTCCCACAGCGGTGTGTGCAGACGATTTATCCCAAGTACAATGCTTTTGTCTAAATCTATAATATTTTCAATCACAGCGACTTATGTTTTTTATCAGAAAAGCCAAATAAACGCGACAAGAGCAAGTTTTTTTGCTACACCAAATGTCAACAGCGCCATAAGCTTACGCTTTGAGAGCTTTTTGTATTTTTTATCGATAAACTCATCGAGCGGTCTCTTTCTCTTTCCCATTTTCTCAGACAAATTGCTCTAAAAATCTCACGTCGTTTTCAGAGAATAGACGGAGGTCTTTTACCTGAAACTTTAGGTTCGCAATGCGCTCTACACCCATTCCAAATGCGTAGCCAGAATAAATCTTAGAGTCTATTCCGCAGGCTTCCAATACGTTAGGGTCAACCATTCCGCAACCCAAAATCTCTACCCAACCAGTCTGTTTGCATAGTGTACAACCCTTCCCACCACATATATTGCACGAGATATCCA
>CAYFSY010000011.1:5671-14161 GCA_964345905.1 uncultured Paludibacteraceae bacterium
CTACTTGGTGGAAAAAGCAGTGAGCACGTGAGGAGATCGCCTCGTTGCGATAGACACGACCCGGGCATAGCACACGTATTGGCGGTTGCTGCGAGGTCATCACGCGAGTCTGCACGCTCGATGTGTGTGTGCGGAGCAGGATGTCTGGCGACTTGGTAATGAAAAACGTATCTTGCATGTCTCTTGCTGGGTGCTCAGGCGGGAAGTTGAGTGCCGAAAAGACGTGCCAATCGTCCTCTATCTCGCCACCGTCAGCCACAGTAAAGCCGATACGCGAAAATATATCGATAATCTCGTTTTTTACTATCGAAAGCGGGTGCCTTGCCCCGATTTCTGCAGGGAAAGCCGAGCGGGTAAGGTCGATAGAATCCTCCGCACCGCCATCTGTAGCTGAGAGGCTATCGCGTAGCGAATTGATACGGTCTGTAGCCTTTTGGCGTAGCATGTTTAGTTGCTGTCCGAGCTCTTTTTTCTGCTCAGGAGGCACGTTGCGGAACTCATCGAAAAGCACCGAAATCTCGCCCTTTTTGCTGAGATACTTTATACGCAAATCCTCTACCTCTTTGATATTCTGAGTGTTGAGCAGATCTATCTGTTTGGAAATATCCTCTATTCTCTGTTTCATTTTTCTCTGATAAAAATTACCGCTTGCAAAGTTACGAAAAATTTGTTGAATCGCTGAAATGTTTTTTGTGAGGCGAAAAAGGCTAATCCACATGGGACTAGCCAATCTTATAGCTCTTTTGATATCTATCGTTGATTAATTCATCAACCCTTCAATCACCTCTACGATTTTCTGAGCAGAGTTTTCTAAAGCCATTTTTTTGATATTTTGGCTAAATAGCTGTAGCTTTTCGGGGTCTTGGATAAGCTCTGTAGCTCTGTCTATAAGCTGTGCTTGTGCATCTTTGTCCTCCACAAGCAGAGCTGCCTCTTTGCTCGATAGAGCGTGTGCGTTGTGGTACTGGTGGTTTTCCGAGACGTTTGGCGAAGGCACAAGTATCGACGGCTTGCCAAGCAGGCAGAGCTCCGAGATAGAGCTGGCTCCAGCCCTCGACACCACCACATCTGCCACAGCATAAGCGTAATCCATCCTCGATATGAAGTCCGAAACGTACAGATTGCCCACCCTTAGAGGCTTGCCCTCAGGTGCCTTTGGCAGATTAGGATTCTTCGAGTAAAACTCCTCTTTGATGCCCGCAAAATAGCCCTTGCCCGTCTGCCAAATGGTTTGGAAATCGGCACTTTGTAGCTGATCTATCTTTGCTAAAACACTTTGGTTGATGCTCCTTGCTCCAAGGGAACCGCCGATTACAAGCAGGGTCTTTTTCGACTCGTCGAGCGAAAAGTATTCGTAAGCCTCCGACTTGGCGAACTGGTTGTTTAGAATATTTTGGCGGACAGGGTTGCCTGTCTTGATAATCCTATCTTTTGGGAAAAACTGCTCCATGCCGTCGTAGGCAACGCATATAGCACTGGCGCGTTTAGCCAAAAACCGATTGGTAACGCCTGCAAAAGAGTTCTGCTCCTGCAGCACCACAGGCACCCCAAGCGACGAAGCCGCCCATATAGCCGCCCCCGACACGTATCCGCCCACTCCCACAGCCATATCTGGCTGGAACTCACGGACAATCCTCCGAGCCTTCAGGCTGCTTTTAGCGAAGTTCCACACAATGCGGAAGTTACGCCAAACCCGCTTGCGTTCGAGCCCGCTTACATCGAGCCCCACAATCTTGTAGCCCGCCTCAGGCACACGTTGCATCTCCATTCGCCCATTTGCTCCCACGAACAAAATCTCACAGTCGGGATACTTCGCTCTCAGAGCATTGGCAATGCTCACGGCAGGGAATATGTGTCCGCCTGTGCCTCCGCCACTTATCAGAAATCTTTTTGCCATTTTGCTATATTTTTGGTTTTGCTTACAAAGATACGATTTTTGTTGAAATAAATTTAGGAATTGTTGGGTTGTTTTTTGCTTGGTGGAACTATCGGACAGGTATGGCATCAGAGGTCGCTACAACACTACCATTCTCATCTCTGCTTTTTAGCATTTCTGCGAGACTCTCGAGAAAATCGTTGTCGCAACATCCACTATTTTTCAATGAATCTATCTCTTGCATCAGCTCCGACTTTGACATCACTTTGCTTTTAATTGTAAACAAATCAACTACTGCCTCCTTTTCTCGATAGGCTGTTTTGTCTAAATAAGATTGAATTTCATCAGCAATTTCTACGTACAAATTCTTGCTTCCAACGGTATCGCCTTTCGACTCGCAAAGCATTGCTTCAAAGGATTTTAGATACATGCTCTTTTGATATTCTCTGTCGAAATCGGCGCTGTCTAACCCCTTCACGTAATCTATCCCTTCAGAATATTCGTTGAGAATCACAAGCAGAGCTACTTTAGTGTTGAAAACCTTGTGTTTGAAAGAGTTACACTCAATACTATCAATTTGCTTTTTCGCCTCAATAAGCAGAAGCGTATCGTTTGACGAGTAAAATTGGTAAAGGTTGTCATTCGCCTTTTGTAAAAGCGAGTTGCAACTATCCTCAGCATTACGCCAGCTACAGGCGTTCAGTAAAACGCTGATTATCACAAAACAAAACAACGAAATTGTGTTTAAATACTTCATATCATCTTTTTGTTAATTAAAAATCCAAATAAAACCTTGCCCTGATGCCCCAGTTTGGTGCGTACTGCGAGTTGCGGTGGGTTAGGCGCCATACAGCCTCCACAGCGAGCAGGCGAAATATGTTTGTAATGCCACAACCCGCCTCTATGTATGGCTGGCTGAGCGACCGCTCTGCGAGTTGCGGATAGTGCTTTTTGCTTAGCGTGCCGTAGGCTAATTGTACAAATAGGGTTTCGCGTAGGTTGAGGCGCTTTATCAGAGGAATGTTGTTGAAAACGAGTCCGTTAGAGTTGTATCTGAAAAAGAGTGAGGCGTAAGAGTCTGCAAAAAACTCGCCTTGCCCCGCAAGCATAAAGTTGTGGTTGTTGTACCAAATTCCCTGCATAGTCATTGGCTGTATGAGCAACGGCTGTGGCACCTTCTCGATGATTTTCGCGGCAAGCAGCGAATAGGATATTTTGCCCAAAGTGAACGAAAAGTCGTGCTTTAAGGCAAGTGTGAGTTTGGCGTAATAGTTTGGCTCACTGCTCAGTATCCTGCCTGCCTCTGCCTCAAGCGTTACGATTGGGAACTGCGTAGGCGTGTAGAACTTCCTGAAATACCCTTCGGCAAAACTCTCCTGCCACGAAAATCGTCCCTGAGCCCTCAGCGAAAGCCGTTGGAACGGCTCCGAAAGTGTGTTTTTGCCTAAATTGTAATAGTCGGCAAAGCTCGGCTCCACGGCAAAGCGGAAGTTGCTTTTCTCGAAAACATACGCAAGGCTCGCCTGCTGCTTGTAGTAGAGGTAGTCGTAGCGCTGCCCCCACGAGAAAGATGTCAGCAGGTTTTCGCCCGAGCCAATCATATTTTCGTTGAGCAGAGACTTGTCGGCGTAGCCCCAGCGGTACACATCGCGGTTGTAGGCGGCAGAGAGCATGTTTCTGTGGTTTTTGCCAAACCTCAGGCTTGCATTCCCGCCAAACTTCCACTCCTTGTCCTTGAAGCCGTAGCCGAGGTACCCGCCAACCGTGAAGTGTCGCGAGAGGCTCTCGCTTGTGCGTAGCGATAGCGTCGCACGAAAGCCCTCTGTAGGGTTCCACGTGGATATAGCCGTTGAGCAGCACATCTGCTATGGCGACGAGGGTTTTCTGTAGCTTGGTCTGGTTCAGCGTGTCGATAGCTGCCTGCATCGCTTCGGCTTCGGCTGGGTCTTGCGGCTCGAGATGCTTGATTTTGAGGCTGTCGCCAAGCAAGCGGAAGTTGCCCAGCTCTTGCTGCTGCTTCAGGATTGCCGAGGCGTAGCGGTGCTCCCCAAGTGAAAAGTCGTAGAAAAAGCTAACGGTCTGCTCTTTTCTCTCTGGCAGAAAACGCCTATCTGTCACCTCAAAAAAGCTTTGCTCGAAAGCTATGTCTTTCAGGAAGTTGAGGTTTGCCGAGTTTGGAATTTCCGCCTCGATATGCCGCAGAGCAAAGTTTTTTGCATCAATCAACATCGTGCCACGGAACGCCAAGCTCTTTAGGTTTTTTGGACGGAAATCAATCAGATAGCTCAGCGAATTATCGGCAAAAATTGAGTCGCGAATAGTGTATCGGTAGTAGAGAAGTCCGTTCTTTGAGGTCGGCGAGGGGAATGTTTTGCCAAACATCAGCACGTTTCGGCGGTAGAAGTCCACCGTTGGCACGTATGCCTGTATGATTTCCCGAATATTATTTTCGCCAAAAAGCTCCAGCGTATTACTCTGCTCCTCAATGGTTTCTGTGAGGTCTCTGCCCTCTTGGAATGTTTTTTTCACAACGTTTTTCGAAAAATGCACAGGCAGTATTAGGCTCGAATCTCTCTCCATGAGCATGCCTTTTCGTATCTCAGAGAACAACCGCTTTTCGAGCAGTCGCCGCTGTATGCCAGCGATGTAGAGCTTGTCGAAGGTGCGGATTTCCGCCTCAAATCCGTAGAGATTCTCTGAGGAATTTACGTAGCGGTTTTTGTCGATTCCGCTTAGGATTTCTCGCATCTTGTTTTTCGACGGGGTTACCACCACCTCCTCAAGCAGGTTCAAGTCTTTCTGCAGCACCACCTCTATGGCTTGGTCTCTGAGGCTGCGGTCGAGCTTCTGCCGCTTGCTTTTGTAGCCGCTCATCTCTACCATAACCGCCTTTTGTTGTTCCCCCGAAGTCAGATAGAAATAGCCCTCAGAGTTGGTCAGTGTAAACGACTTTCCGCCTACAAAGCTCACTTTTGCACCCTCGATAGGCATTCCGTCCTCGCCGTCGAGAACCTGCCCTATCACAATGATATCCATCTGTTGTGCAGAGAGACTCAGTGACGTCAGCACCAAAAATAGAGTTGCAAAAAGGCGATGTTTTAGCATTTTCCGCAAAGAATGTTTATTCCACCATCTTTTTTCGGCGAAAATATACCGAAACCGTCAGCAGAGACGAGAGGAAGCCGATTGTCAGGACAGTCAGCAGGATTACCACCAAATCGATGACCTCAACGGCAACGGGATAGTTCTCTATCAGGATGTTTTCGCCCATTTTTATCAGCCCAAAGCGGATTTGTAGCCAACAGAGCAGAAGCCCCAAAGCCAATCCGATTACCGCTCCTATGGCAGACATCAGCCAGCCCTCTATCAGAAACACTCGGCGGATTTGCACCTCACTCATGCCGAGGTGGCGGAATATCTCGATGTCAGAGCGTTTTTCTATCAGCAGCAGCGAGAGCGACGAGATGATATTGCAGACCGCTATAAACAGCATGAATAGCAGGATTATAAAGATAAGCAGCCTCTCGATTTTGATGATTTTGAAGTAATCGCGCTGTTGCTCCTGCCTGTTTTCTACCAAAAACCTCTCGCCAAGCGACTTCTGTAGAGCGTTTTCGGTCTTTGATAGCTCCTTTGGGTTCTTTAGCTTTAGAGCGACGTTCGACACTATCTGCCCGTCGTAGTCGTACATCTTTTGCACAAACTCAATGGGTGCTATTACCACAGATTCGTCTATCTCTGGCTGGTTCGAGAAAAATATGCCGCCGACGAACATCTCTCCTTTTTTGAATGCTGCATCGGGTCGCAAAATGTTGATTTTCCCCTCACGGACAGGCACGTAGATGGTTATCGGTGAGACGTAATCCACGCCGAGATTCAGCGTTGTGGCGAGCCCTGCTCCCACGACAGAGACGTCGAAATCGAGGTCGTGAAGCCTGAAGGCTCCCTCGAGCATTATCGAATCCACCTCGAACACGTCTCGGTAGAAGCGGTCGACACCCTTCAGTGTGAACGGCGTTTGCTTGTCGTAGTAGGTTATCAGAGCGTCGTCCTCGAGCACCCGCGAAAAGGCTTCGATGTTGTCAGACGCCTTAATTGATGGCACAATCTCCTCGAAATCAAACGTTTTACCCTCTGCCGACACAATCCTGAGGTCTGGGTCGAAAGCCGAAAACGACTTCTCGATAATCTCTACAAAGCCGTTGAACACAGACATAACGCACACCAACGCAGCCGTAGATACCACCACCCCGACGATTGAAATCATCGAGATGATGTTGATAGCGTTGTGGCTCTTTTTCGAAAAAAGGTAACGCCGAGCAATAAAGAGGACAAACTTCATCTATTTTTTTGATAAACGTCTTTCTTACAGAGAGTTATGCTCTATTTTTTCAGCAATTGGTCAATTTTCTCCAGATAGTTTGCAGAGTCGTCTAAAACGAACACAAGCTCCGGAATAATGCGAACTTGGTGGCGAATACGGTTGCCAAGCTCGAACCTGATAGCCTTTGAGTCGTGCTCTACGAGCATAAAGGCGTCTTTGGCTTTCTCGTTTGGAAATATGCTCAGATAGACGCGAGCAAGGCTCAGGTCTGGCGAAATCAGCACATCGCTGACAGATATTAGCACTCCCTGCATCTCTTTGGCGTAGAGCAGAAATATGTCTCCCAGCTCCTTCTGCAGCATACGCGATACTTTATCTTCTCTTGTAGGTTTCATTTTTTGAAAATCTCCTTTTTTTTGTTGCAAAGATAGTATTTTTTTGTTGAATCGTTAAATTGTTTAACTGTTGAATTGTGATTCTTGTATGTCGGCAGACCGAATACGGAAGCCCTAAGTTGTGGATTATGTTTTGCTATTCCACAATAACGCAAGGCAGGAGGTGTAGTCTTTTACAGATTTACGAGTTTATTTCGTAAGATTTGTAGATTTAATCAGGAAAGTTTTTATAACTTCGCCTACTGAATCTATAATTGCAGAAATCAAAACATTTATGTAATTTTGCTGAAAATTTTGAGGAAAAATCCTCTAAAGTTATCTTGAACCAATAACTATAATAATATTAGACATGAAATCATTTCAAAAAAAGACATTCCTTAATATTTTATTTATCGCTTCAGTAATACTGTTGCTTTATTTCATATTTACGTTTATCTTACTTCTTTATGACTCAGATAGATTTTATTTAACATTCAATTTTCTTTTCCAAACAACTATAGGATTAGCTGTTTTTTATTGCTTAGCTGTTATGTGTTTTATTTTATGGATTTATTGTCTCAGAAATTCCATTAAAGAAAAAGAACCATTTCACTTTATGTTATTATTGTTTTTTAATGCTTTTTATATCCCAATATATTACATATTAAAAGTAAGAAATATAAAAATTAGTGATTTATAAAGGCTCAAGATTAATCAAGTAAACTTACCTTTACTTTATAATTTATCTTAGTACCCTTTTTACGTTATCAAACATTAAATCTGCTATGTGAATAGTTCAAAAACGGGTTTTTGCGTATTTTTCTTGGCTTGTGCACACAATTTCTCTCTACAGGTTTTTGTTTTACAAAAGCACCGCAACAAAAGGGTCTATTGCCGTCGGTTGAAACCGACGGAGAGAGAAACAAAAAATACAGGGTTTTAACCCAACAGACAACAAATTGGGATAAATCCCATAATGGGATTGCATCATAACCGTTGCTTAAAAGCAACGGCAATAGATTTTTTATTTTTTGTCTCACAAAAAGCGAGCGAAAGATTTTTTCTTAGCGGTTTTTTATGATATAAATCCAACTGTGAAATTTAGATTTATTCCAATAATCGTGTTTTACATCTGTCTATTTTTACAGATTTACAGATTTATTTCATAAAAGTTGCGATTTTCTCACAAAAAGTCTTTGTGAAATCGTAAAATTTTTGTACCTTGCAAACCAATTTTTTTAGAGTAAAGAAATATATTAAATAATTAAATATCAGCATTTTATGAAAATTTATCAAACTTCAGACATTAGAAATGTCTCTCTGCTTGGTGGCTCTGGTAGTGGTAAAACCACACTTGTAGAGGCTATGCTCTACGAATCGGGTGCTATCAAACGCCGTGGCTCAATTGATGCCAAAAGTACTGTTTCTGACTATTTCCCTGTAGAGCATGATTATGGTTACTCTGTATTTCCTTCAATAATCTCTACAGAGTGGGCTGGGAAAAAGCTAAATATCATTGACTGTCCGGGTTCTGACGATTTTATAGGAGGAGCTATCACGTCGCTCTCTGTTACCGAACAAGCCGTTATTTTGGTCAACGCACAATATGGCGTAGAGGTTGGAGCACAAAACAATTTCCGTTATACAGAGAAATTTAATAAGCCTGTTATCTTTGCTGTAAACCAGCTAGATAGAGAGATGGCAGACTTTGACAAGACTTTGGAGCAGCTTCGCGAAAGTTTCGGCAGCAAAGTGGCAGTAGTACAATACGCTATGAATGCAGGAGCAGGTTTTAATGCGGTTATCGACGTTCTGAAGATGAAAATGTACAAGTGGGGTCCTGAGGGCGGAGCTCCAGAGGAGTGTGAGATCCCAGAATCAGAGATGGCTAAAGCTCAAGAGTTGCAGGCTGCTCT
>CAYFSY010000011.1:14171-22455 GCA_964345905.1 uncultured Paludibacteraceae bacterium
GTGAGGTTTTTTCAGGCATACGCAAAGGACTTGTTGCTAATGGCATTTATCCTGTGGTATGTCTGAGCTCTGGTAAATCTATGGGTGTCCGTCGCTTGATGGAGTTTATCGGTGCGGTGGCACCTTCTCCACTTGATGTAGCGCCTGCTGTTAATACATTAGGCGAGGCAATCAAGCCAGACGCTACTGCGCCTACTTCAATGTTTGTATTCAAAACAAGTATTGAGCCACATATTGGTGAGGTGCTTTACTTTAAGGTTATGTCTGGAACGCTCAAGGCGGGTGATGATATGCTGAACGTTAGTCGTAACGGAAGTAAGGAGCGTATTGCTCAGATATTCTCTGTTTATGGACAGACTCGTAACTCAGTAGAGGAGATGCTAGCTGGCGATATAGGTGCTACTGTGAAGCTCAAAGATGTTCGCACAGGCAATACGCTTAGCGCTAAAGATATTGAGTGGACTTATCCAGGTATCGACTATCCAGCTCCGAAGTATCGTCGTGCTATTAGAGCCGTAAGTGAGAGCGAAGATGAGAAGCTAGGTGAAATATTAACTCGTATGCATGCAGAAGACCCAACTTGGATAATCGAACGCTCTAAAGAGTTGAAGCAGACTATTCTTTCTGGACAAGGAGAGTTCCACCTAAGAACTCTGAAGTGGAGAGTTGAAAATAATGATAAGATCATGATTGAGTATAGTGAGCCTCGTATCCCTTATCGTGAGACTATTACTAAGGCATCTCGTGCGGACTATCGTCATAAAAAACAGTCTGGTGGAGCAGGTCAGTTTGGAGAGGTTCATCTAATCGTAGAGCCATATCAGGAAGGTGTTCCTACGCAGGAGATCTATAAGTTCAACGGACAGGAGTATAAGATTTCTGCTCGCGATACTCAAGAGGTACAGCTTGACTGGGGTGGAAAACTTGTGTTTGTAAACTCTATCGTGGGTGGTTCCATCGATGCGCGCTTCTTGCCTGCAATCCTTAAGGGTATAATGGATAGGATGGAGCAAGGACCGCTTACAGGTTCGTATGCTCGCGACGTTCGCGTAATCGTTTACGATGGAAAGATGCACCCGGTAGATAGCAACGAGATATCGTTTAGGCTTGCAGGTCGTAACGCTTTTGCAGAGGCATTTAAGAATGCAGGTCCAAAGCTACTTGAGCCAATTTATGATCTTGACGTGTTTGTTCCTTCAGATAAAATGGGTGACGTAATGAGCGATCTACAAGGACGCAGAGGTATGGTAATGGGAATGAATTCAGAGAAGGGATTCGAGCACCTAAAAGCCAAAGTGCCTTTGAAGGAGCTTTCGTCTTACTCTACTGCTTTGAGTTCAATTTCTGGCGGAAGAGCTTCATTTGCAATGAAATATAATGCTTATGAGCTATGTCCATCAGATGTTCAGGATAAACTCATCAAGGAGTACGAAGCATCAAAAGCAGACGAGGATTAATCAACCTCTGTATAATAAAAGCAAAAGCATCGGCTCGCATTGTGAGTTGGTGCTTTTTTTATGGAATAAAAACACATACATTAAACTTAATCCACAAAATTTTATTACCTTTGTAAGTCAGTTTACATAATTAGGACAATTTTTAAAACCAAAAAATATAATTTTTATGACAGAAGTAATCAACAGTTTAAGAGATAAAGCATCTGTACGTTGGATGGCTTTATTGCTTTTGGCTTTGGCAATGTTTTGTTCGTACATCTTTATGGACATATTGTCGCCTATCAAAGACTTAATGGAATCTACTCGTGGCTGGGACTCAACCGCTTTCGGCACATACGCAGGTTCCGAGACGTTCCTCAACGTATTCATATTCTTCCTGATTTTTGCAGGAATTATTCTCGACAAAATGGGAGTACGCTTTACAGCTCTGCTCTCTGGTGTAGTGATGCTTATCGGTGCACTCATCAACTGGTATGCTGTAACAGACGCTTTTGAAGCATCGTCTCTCAGCACATGGTTTACAAACAACCTAAACTACATTCCGGGTTTCGACGAACTTGGCGTATCGCCTTTCTACAGAGGTATGCCAGCGTCGGCTAAATTTGCATCAATCGGCTTTATGGTGTTTGGTTGCGGTGTAGAGATGGCTGGTATCACGGTTTCTCGCGGTATCGTTAAGTGGTTTAAGGGTAAAGAGTTGGCTCTGGCGATGGGTTCAGAGATGGCTTTAGCTCGCTTAGGCGTAGCTACCTGTATGATTTTCTCGCCATTCTTTGCCAGACTTGGCGGTGTAGTAGATGTATCTCGCTCAGTAGCCTTTGGCGTGTTGCTTCTGATTATTGCCTTGATAATGTTTATCGTCTATTTCTTTATGGACAAAAAGCTCGACGAACAGCTTGGCGAGGCAGAGGAAAAAGACGAGCCATTCAAGGTTTCAGACATTGGTTCTATCCTCTCAAGCGGTGGATTCTGGATTGTGGCTCTACTTTGCGTACTCTACTACTCGGCTATATTCCCATTCCAAAAGTATGCTGTAAACATGCTACAATCGAACCTTACCCTGACAGTACCTTCGGCTGAATCGTTCTGGGCAGGTAGTAGTGTGGTCATAATACAATACTCTTTGATGTTGGTTGTGGCAGCAAGTTCATTCTCGTCAAATTTTGTAAAAAATAGTGCTGCTAAAGTAGGTCTTATGGCCGTTGCTGTCGAATTCATGGTTGCTTATAGTGTGATGGGCTATATGCATGGTACTGCGGAATCTATCTTTGCGGCATTCACACTGTTGGCTCAATGTTGCTGATCCTTTGCCGCCTTACGTTTGCGTTTGTTCTACCACTGTTCAATGGCAATGCAATCGGTGGCGTAGTAGTAGCTTACGCTACGATATTGGTGCTCGGAGCTTCGTTCTCGTTGGTTCCTGCAGCTCTATGGCCAAGTGTGCCAAAACTTGTTGATTCAAAAATCATTGGCTCGGCTTACGCTCTGATTTTCTGGATTCAGAATATCGGTTTGTGGCTCTTCCCACTGCTTATCGGTAAGGTACTCGACAAAACAAACCCAGAAATTGTACAAGCTGTGAGCGATGGAACCATGACAAGCGAAGTGGCTTCCGTATCGTATGACTACACATGGGCGCTTGTGATGCTGGCAATGCTAGGAGTTGCTGCTCTGATACTTGGATTTGTGCTGAAAGCTATCGACAAAAAGAAAGGACTCGGACTGGAGCTTCCAAACATTCAAGGATAAGATTTTGTTTTATAACAAGCTGACATATAGTAAGTTAGCCTTGCAACTAAAAGTTGTGAGGCTAATTTATTATAATTTAGAAATTGGGGTTATTAATAATTGTTTTTTATCGGACAGTAGTGAAAAAGAGTTGGTTTATAGATTTTATAGAATGGCTTATAAAATAAATAGATTTTATCGAATTGGATAAATTTGTAACTTTGCACTTTGAAATTAGATTTTTATTAAACAAAAAGAAAAAAGTATAGTATGTTCAATTTTTTAAGTGGAATATTCACAAAAGACAACACTGCTCTAAAAGAGGCTTTGGCAGCTGGAGCAATGTTGGTAGATGTACGCTCAGCAGAGGAGTTTAGGCAAGGCAGCGTAAAAGGTGCTGTAAACATCCCACTCGATAGGCTTTCGGGTCAGCTACAGAAGTTTAAAGGTAAAAAGGGTGTCATTGTATTTTGTGCAAGTGGCATGCGTAGCTCAGAGGCTAAACGCATACTTGATGCCAAAGGTGTAGAAAATGTGATAAACGGTGGCTCTTGGATTAATGTAAAGGGTGCTGTTGAAGCGTAAATTTTAAGATAAAAGATATGAAAGAGTTTATTCGTAAAAACTGGCTAATTGGCTTAGGCATCGTATTGGGAGCGGTTGGAGGATTTTTATATTGGAAATTTGTTGGTTGCAGCAGCGGCACCTGTCCTATTACCTCACGACCACACAACAGCGCTCTATATGGTGCACTCATCGGTGGATTGCTGTTTTCTATGTTCAAACCAAGTAAAAAACAAGATCAAAATAAATAAAAAGGAAAAAGTTATGACATTTCAAGAAGTTATTAACCAAGACAAGCCTGTGCTTGTAGATTTTTTTGCTACATGGTGTATGCCATGTCAGATGCAGTCTCCTATATTGGAGGAGGTAAAAGAGCGTATGGGAGAGTCGGCTTCAATCGTAAAGATTGATGTGGATAAAAACCCAGAGGCAGCACAAATGATGAGTATCCGTAGTGTGCCAACTCTGATTATATTCCGCAACGGTGAGGTTCGTTGGCGCCAGTCTGGTGTGTTCCCAGCAGACGAGCTCGAAAGACTGCTAAAAGAAAATATGTAAATAAGATGATTCCCCTATTGCAGGGAATAAAAAACTCGGTCGCTTTACTCTACCAGAGAGCCTTGCAACCGAGTTTTTTGTTTTGTCCCCAAAAGAGAGCTTATTTACCTTTTCTTCTCTTCATTTCGGTCTCAATCATCTCCAATTCGCGAGGCGACTGTCCTGCAATGGCGGTATTCTCCTCAGCACGGCGGATAAGGTACGGCAACACGCCTTTGATAGGTGCGTAAGGCACATATTTAGCCACGTTGTAGCCCGCATCGGCAAGGTTGTACGAGATATTGTCGCTCATGCCGTAGAGCTGAGCAAAGAATATACGCGAGTCGTCCTTTGCCAGACCTTTCTTCTCGATAAGTTCGGCAAGTAGCAGGTTGCTATGCTCGTTGTGGGTGCCAGAGAATAGCTCCATCTGGTCGATATTCTCCACCACAAATCTCAAGCCAGCATCGTAGTTGGCATCGGTAGCGGGTTTATCTTTGCAGATTGGGTCTTCGTAGCCCATGCGAGCAGCACGCTCACGCTCCTTCTCCATATACGCTCCGCGAACAAACTTAATGCCAGATATGTAACCCTCTTTCTTGGCATCTTCCAGCAGGTAGTTTAGGTACTTCATTCTGTCGTGGCGATACATCTGCAGAGTAGCGAACACTATGGCACGCTTCTTGTTGTACTTACGCATAGCCACCTCTGTAAGCCTATCCACTTCGGCTTGATAGCAGTAGTCCTCTGCATCTACCAATATGCGTACATCCTCCTCGTAAGCCTTCTGGCAGAGCTTGTCGAACCTCTCCTCAAACCTCTGGTAAATCTTCTCCTCTTCGGCTGTCAGCGAACCGCCTTCAGACTTCTTTTCGAGGATTGCAGCAGGTGCCAGAGCGGTGGGTTTAAACACCGAATAAGCCACCTTTTCGTTCTTTTTGGTAAAGACGATTGAGCGAATAGCCTCCTCGAAGTTTGCCTTGAGGAACTCCTCTTCGCCACCGCCCTCTACCGAGTTGTCGAATATGGACCACACGCCCGAATCACGCAGGCTTTTTGCTACGGGTATGCACTCCTCGAGGTTCTCGCCACCCACAAAGTGGCTGTAGATAGTAGGCTTCAAAGCCCAACCAATAGGGAAATGTATCTTTTGTGCAAACTCCGCAAGGTATTTGCCGATTTGCACCACCCAGCGCTTGCTCATAGCCCAAAAGAGCAGTTTGGCACGCCTAAGGTCTTTGTCGCTTTTGCTACGAAAAGCAATCTCTGTGTTTTTAAAATCAATCATGTCAGTATTTTTTTGTTAATTAAAGTTCTATTTTTTTTGACAAGACAAAAGTAGCAATTAATTTTTGAATAAAAAAGGGTATTTAAAATTATTTTGAGAGAAAGTTATATCATCGCTTCTATTTGTGGGATAAAATAGACTTTCTCTACATCTTCATTTGTAGGGAAAAATCCGCAATAGATTATTTTGTAGTTTTCATTCCAAGAAAAAACAGTTTTGCTCTGGATACGATGCTCCCATACGGTTTTTTTATTCTTGTCTGTCAGGATTTCCATTGAGATTACCATTTTTGTCTCTTCGGCAAAAATTTGTTCTGGCTCTCCTTTTAGTTCAATGTGTCTTTTGTACACGCCTCTATAGACTAAATGGCTATTTACATAAATCGACACCAGACTACTCTCATTCAGACTGTATGGATTATTTAAGAACATGAATTTTATCCATGTGCTATCGTTGATAGTCTCTGAATTTTTGGCTTTTAGATATTCGTCAATGGATTTGTATTGAATCGCACTTTCCCCTAAATCAATAGAATTGTATGTGTTTTGCTTGCCATTACACGCCACAAACAGAACCACCACTACCAGCCACAAAAATTTTTGTTTCATATGCCTTTATAATTTAAATTCACAAGGCAAAGGTAATGATTTTTTCTGAAAATTCAGGAATTGTTCCGCCTGCCGACTTCAGACAATAAACGTTAAATAAAACGCTTAAACAGTTAAACAGCCTCATTTTGTCTCAAATTCACCACCACATATTCGCTACGTGTGCCGAGGCGGAACTTACCGCCCCATATTCCCAAGCCAGAAGTAATGTAGAAGTGAGTGCCAGAGCGGAAGTAGTAGCCATAGGTGTAGCGGTAAAATGCCTTGGCAGCCAGATTCAGCGGTGCCACCTGTCCGTCGTGGGTGTGTCCGCTAAGCAGCAAATCGACCCTACTACGGATAGCCTCCGAGAAGCCACTCGGCTGGTGGTCTATCACTATGATTGGCTTGGTGTGGTCGAGCGAGTCGGTTAGGTTTTTGAGCCTTGCACGATAGCTCCGCGAGGCATCTTCGCGTCCCACAATGTAGCAAATATCTTTGATGGTAGCTACGCTGTCGCGGAGGACTCTAATGCCAGATTTTTCCAGAAAAGCGGTGCGCCTATGTGTGTCGCCAAAATATTCATGGTTGCCCAAAGCAATAAATACTCCATAACGTGCTTTTAGCTCTTGTAGCGAAAGGTACATCTCGCTTTCCCATAGAGGACACGTATAGTTGTCTATCATGTCGCCACCGATAAGTATAATGTCTGGTTTTTCGGCGTTAATCATCCTGACCCAGCTATCTACCTCTCGTCGTCCGATGCCGTAGCCCAAGTGCCAGTCGCTCGAAAAGACAATCTTGAGCGGTCTCTGCAAAGTTTTTTCGGTAGTGATGTTGAGCTCCACACGTCTTTTGCGATAGTAGTTTCTATGTCCGATAAGTAGCATAAGCGTTATGGCACCCACCACTGCCAAACCAAATCGCCCGTAATACTCCATCAGGGTTTCGTAGTTGATTATGCCCAAAAGGAGCGAAATGTCGAAAAGAACGAAAAACAGGAATAAATAGAGAAAGATGATAATCCATGATGTGCCTATTTTATAGAGTATAGAGACTACTATCGTAGGTAGCCTATCGCTGACAACTAGCGAGGCGATTACTGGGAGCTGAACTATAATGGCTAAAGCGGTCAGGCTAATGCGCACAAACGGTGTGGGTGGCAATATCATGTATAGACGCAAGAAAATGTAGGCATTTGCTGTAAGATATAATGCCACGACAACTAAAACGCCGATAATCTGCCTTAAACGCATCTTTTTCTACTCTGTCTGTCTTCTTTTTTTGCTAAAAAACATACCCCCCTCTATGCAAAAAGAAGAGGGGTTTTGTCTGGGTTTTATATTAAAAGCCTATCGGCGTTTTATGGTTTTTCTTATTCCTTGGTTTTGAACCATCTTCATCATCTTCTGCATATCTTCAAATTGCTTTATCAGGCGGTTTATCTCCTGAATGCTACGTCCTGAGCCTCGTCTGATGCGCTCTTTGCGACTGCCGTTTAGTACGCTTGGATTTTCTCTCTCGTGTGGAGTCATCGACTGGATTATAGCCTCGATTCCTACAAAGGCTTTGTCGTCTATATCCACGTCTTTCATCATTTTGCCTACACCTGGTATCATTGCTGCCAAATCCTTCAGGTTGCCCATCTTTTTGATTTGCTGTATCTGTTGGTAAAAGTCATCAAAGCCGAACTTATTTTTGGCAATCTTTTTTGATAGTTTACGCGCCTCTTCTTCGTCGTATTGCTCTTGTGCTTTCTCTACGAAAGATACAATGTCTCCCATTCCTAAGATACGGTCTGCCATACGTTTAGGATAGAATACATCGATAGCATCAAGCTTTTCGCCTAATCCGATAAATTTGATAGGTTTATTTACAACGCTACGGATAGAGATTGCTGCACCACCGCGGGTATCGCCGTCGAGCTTAGTAAGCACTACTCCGTCGAAGTTTAGCTTGTCGTTGAAAGCTTTAGCGGTATTTACTGCGTCTTGTCCAGTCATGGCATCTACTACAAATAGTATCTCGTCTGGATTGATTGCAGCTTTTATGTTTGCTATCTCTGTCATCATCTGCTCATCTATAGCCAGACGACCAGCCGTGTCTATTATTACTATATCGTT
>CAYFSY010000012.1:0-11477 GCA_964345905.1 uncultured Paludibacteraceae bacterium
GTGGCTAAGTCCAAAGATCTGATAATGAATCAATTTATGGCGTTAATAGCTCGTAACCTCTACGAGCAGGGCGACTACTACCGCATCATAAACCGCCACGATGCTATTATCGAAAAGGCTTTGGAGGTTATACAAAACTACGACAGATATGTCGGCAAAGTGGTTGTAAAAGAGCCGACTAAGTGAAGATGAAAAAGGTTGTAGTTTTAGGACCGGAGTCTGTGGGTAAGACGACGATTTGCGAGGCTCTGCACAAAAAGTTTCCCTCTGTGCTACTGCCGGAGTATGCTCGAGGCTATGTAGAGAAAAAGAGTGGAATCTACGACTATTCGGATATAGAGAGCATTGCCAAGTATCAGATTACGGAGTTCAAAAAGGCGGTGGCGAAGGCGGAGCAGGAGTTCCTGATACTCGATACATTCCTGATTGTCACTAAAGTGTGGTTTATGCCCGTCTATGGACGGTGTCCGAAGTGGTTGCAGACAGAGCTTGAGCGTGCTCAGATAGACCTTTTCCTGTTGCTTAAGCCAGATATCCCTTGGGTAGAAGACCCAGTTCGCGAAAACCCGCACCTGCGGCAGTATCTATACGACTGGTACAGGCGGGAAATTGAGGCAATTGGCGGCAACTACGTAGAGATAGAGGGCAGAGGCGACATTCGCTACAAACGTGCTTTTAGAGCGGTTAATGCATTGCGGAAGTAAACTTTATAAAATTGCTGATAATGGCTAAATTTACAAAAGATAACTTTACCTTTTTTGATGGATTTTTTGAAGAGCCTGTGTTCTCTTTTGATAGTCTGGATAAAAAAACCATAGATTATTTGGTTGATAAAAAGTTCAAGAGCGTTGCAATAGACAATTCTATTTTGGGATGTATATCTTTTGAAAAATTGGATTTTATCGAAGAGATATACATTAGTAATAATGTGTGTGTTGATGAACTATACAAACTTGAGAATCTTAAAAGAGTTGTGATAAATATTGACAACAAAAATAAATCAATCGACTTTTATAAATTTCCAAAGCTTGAGATTTTATCAATAGATTGGTACAATAATTTTCCCGATTTATCAAAAAATGAAAACTTAAGGGAACTTTCGATATGGAAATTTAAACCTAAATCAAAGAGTTTAGCCGAATTATCTTTACCAAAAAGATTGGAAAAATTACACATTACAGAATCCAACATACTCGACCTTTCTGGGCTAAACTTGTTTTCTCTGAAAGATTTTGAAGCGTACTACTGCAGTGCTTTGAACTCGGTAAAAGGGATTGAAAGTTTTAGCAACAATCTTAATGTAATGATTTTAGAAAACTGTCGAAAACTAACCTATTACGAAGATATAAAATACGCAAAAAAGTTAAATAAGTTGATTTTGACAAAATGTGGTAATATGCCAAATATCAAGTGGATAAAAGAGTTGAAAAATATAAAGCATTTTTCGTTTTTTGATACTAAATTAGTTGATGGAGACACAAGTTATTGTTTTGGTATAGATTATGTCAGTTTCAAAAATCAGAAACACTACAATTATAAAATAGAGGAGTTTAATTAAAAATATTATTTATGAAATCGAGATACAAACTTGTAATTTTTGACTTTGACGGCACACTTATAAATTCGGTGGCAGACCTCGCCGTGGCTACCAATCGGGCGTTGGCACACTTTGGCTTGCCGCAGTACCCCGAGGATAGTTACCGATTCTTTGTAGGCAATGGCGTAAATATGCTGTTCCACCGTGCTCTGCCTGAGGAGCTAAAAAACGAGGAGTGGGTGCAAAAGCTTAGGTCTGTGATGATACCATACTACACCGAACACTGCACAGACCTTACCAAGCCATACGATGGCATTTCAGAGCTGCTCGCTAAGCTTACTGCAGATGGGGTAAAGGTGGCTGTAGCCTCAAACAAATATCAAGCGGCTACCACCTCGATGGTGGAGCACTACTTCCCAGATGTGCCGTTTGTAGCTGTACTTGGGCAGCGCGAGGGCGTTCCCATCAAGCCAAATCCAGCTATTGTAGATGACATTATGCAACTTGTGGACTGCTCAAAGAGCGAGGTGCTATACGTGGGCGATACGGCTGTAGATATGCAGACGGCTCGCAATGCGGAAATCACGGCGGTGGGGGTTACTTGGGGCTTCCGTCCTCGCACCGAACTTGCTGCCGAAAATCCTCAGTTTATAGTGGACACAGTCGAGGAGCTGGAGGAGATTATTTTTTTGAATGAATAAATCTTTTTTTTGTTATAATAAAAAAAATGTTTAACTTTGCGGGATAAAAAAACAAACAATTTTAATAATTAAAAAAATACTACTATTATGAATTTTGACAAGTATCCAATGGCAGAACCTTATAAGATTAAAATGGTTGAGCCACTGAAAGTTACCACTCGTGAGTATCGCGAAAAAGCAATGAAAGAGGCAGGTTACAACACGTTCCTACTTCGTAGTGAAGACGTTTACATCGACCTTCTTACAGACTCTGGCACAAACGCTATGAGCGAAAACCAATGGGCTGGACTCATGATTGGAGACGAGGCTTATGCAGGTTCTAAGAACTACTACCACCTCGAGGACGCTATGCACGAGTGCTTCGGCTACAAGCACCTTATCCCTGCTCACCAAGGTCGTGGTGCAGAGCAATTAGTATCTAAAGCTCTTATCAAACCAGGTCAGTATGTTCCTGGCAACATGTACTTTACTACAACTCGCGAACACCAAGAGCTTGCTGGTGGTATCTTCGTTGACGTAATCTGCGACGAGGCTCACGACCCAAACAACGAGAATCCTTTCAAAGGTAACGTAGATTTGAATAAGTTCGAAAAACTTATCAAAGAGAAGGGTGCTGAGAACATTGCTTATATCACTGTTGGTGTTACTGTAAACCTTGCAGGTGGTCAGCCAGTATCTATGGAAAACCTACGTGCAGTAGGCAAGATGGCTCACGAAAACGGCATTAAGGTTGTGCTTGACGCTACTCGTGCTATGGAGAATGCATACTTCATCAAGATGCGTGAACCAGGTTACGCTGATAAGTCTGTTAAGGAGATTCTACGCGAAATGTGTTCTCACACAGACGCTGCTACTTGCTCTGGTAAGAAAGACTTCCACACCAATATCGGTGGTTTCGCTGCTTGTAACGACGACGACGATGCATTGCAGATGCGTGCTATGGTAGTTGTTTACGAAGGCTTGCAGACCTACGGAGGTATGGCAGGACGCGACATGGAGGCAATGGCTCGCGGTATGCTCGAGGCTTGCAACGACGAGACAATGCGTCACCGTGTGGCTCAAGCTGAGTACCTTGGCAATAAACTTATGGCCGCAGGTATTCCTATAGTTCGTCCAGTTGGTGGACACGGTGTGTTTATCGATGCTAAGGCGTTCTATCCACACATTCCACAAGAGCAGTATGTAGCTCAGGCTTTGGCTGCTGACCTTTATGTACAGAGCGGTGTGCGTTCTATGGAGCGTGGTATCGTTTCTGCAGGTCGCGACAAGGTTACAGGACTTGAGCACAAACCAAAACTCGAGACTATCCGCCTTACTATTCCACGTCGTGTTTACACACAATCGCACTTCGATATCGTGGCAGACGGTGTTATCGAGCTTTACCAAGAGCGCAATAAAGCTCGCGGCTTGAAGATGGTTTACGAGCCAAAGGCATTGAGATTCTTCCAAGCAAGATTCGAGAAATTATAATCTGCTTAGATTCAATGATAAAAAGGGACGAACCACAGAGGTTTGTCCTTTTTTTTGCCAAGCCCCCTTAAATTCCCCGTATTTCGACTTCGCTCAATGACCAGGGGAACTTTGGAAATCCCTTTTTGAATCACGATCGTAGCTGCTTTTTAAGTCGTCCCTACATTTTATTTTACAGTTCAACGATTAAACGCTTAAACGATTCAACAAAATTCGCTATCTTTGCATTTAATAAAAAATAAAAAAAAGAATTATGGCTAATCAAGATATTAAGGTTCTTACAGATTTTTCTACAAAAACACTTCGCGGTGTGGCTTCGGAGACGAGTTCGGAGTGGGTTTTCCTGCAGATAGCAGAGGGTAGAGTAGAGCTACTACCACAGGCTGAGGCAAGGTTTCTGCAAGTGGCAGAGTATACAAAGGCAGGCATCCTCTATTCGGATTTTTATAAAGAAAAGGATTCCGATATGGAGCTGTTCCAAACAATAGATTACCAAAAAGGAAGTGTGCGAAATGACTTTGATTTTGGTGCTCTGGTGCTGGTAAATACCGCCTTGCTTCGCGAGGCTCTCGCTGAGGCAGATGAGGATTACAGCTTTGCAGGTTGGTACGACCTTAGGTTACGTTTGTCGGAGAAAACTACGATTTTCCACATCTCTGAGCCTTTATATCTACTACGTCCTCTTAGCGAGGCAGATGCTCACACTCAGCACTTTGCATACACCGACCCAAAGAATCGTGATTTACAGATAGAGATGGAGCAGGTTTTTACCAAATATCTTGGCAGAATAGGTGGTTTGGTACAGGCTGAACGTAAGCCAGTGGATTTATCGGCAGAGAAGTTTGAGGTAGAGGCGAGTGTGATAATTCCTGTAAGAAACCGCGAAAAGACCATTGCCGATGCAGTCGGCTCTGCTTTGAGCCAGAAGGCAAACTTCCCTTTCAACGTCATTGTGGTAAACAACCACTCTACAGACCGCACAGGAGAAATCCTTTCGGAGCTTTCGCAGAAGCACGAGAACCTGATTCATATTGTGCCAGACAACGAATTTCTCGGCATCGGTGGCTGTTGGAACCTCGGTGTGCAGAGCCCTGAGTGCGGACGTTTTGCCGTGCAGCTCGATAGCGACGACCTCTACGAGCACCCCGACACGCTGCAACGCATCGTTGATGAGTTCTACCGACAGGGGTGTGCTATGCTGATTGGTTCGTACACCATTACAGACTTCCAGCTGAAGCCTATCCCGCCATACCTGATTGACCACCGCGAGTGGACAGACCACAACGGAGCAAACAACGCTCTGCGTATCAACGGACTGGGTGCACCGCGTGCGTTCTTTACGCCCATTATCCGCAAGGTTGGCTTCCCAAATGTGAGCTACGGCGAGGACTATGCCGTAGGGTTGCGGATTTCGCGTGAGTGGAAGATTGGCAGAATCTACGATTCGCTCTATCTCTGCCGCCGCTGGGAACACAACTCTGATGCAAACCTTTCGCAAGAGAAGGTAAACCGCTACAATCTCTACAAAGACCAAATACGCACTGCCGAACTTATGGCTCGCATAGCGGCAGGCAAGCAAAAATAATAGACACAATGGGAAAACTCTATCTGATACCGACCCCGATAGGCAACTTAGAAGACATCACGCTTCGTGCCTTGCGACTACTCGCCGAGGTGGACTATATCCTCGCCGAAGACACCCGCACCACAGCCGTTCTGCTAAAGCATTACGACATCAAGACCAAGTGTTTTGCGCACCACCAATTCAACGAACACCAGAGCGTAGAGCGTGTGGCAGACGATATCCTTTCTAGTAGCACCGTAGCGCTGGTAACAGACGCTGGCACGCCTGCTATCTCAGACCCCGGCTTTTTGCTCGTCAGAGCCTGTGTGGCAAAAGACATCGAGGTAGAGTGCCTGCCCGGTGCCACTGCCTTTGTGCCAGCATTGGCGGCTTCGGGATTGCCGTCGGATAGGTTCTGCTTCGAGGGATTTCTGCCACACAAAAAAGGCAGGCAGACCAAGATAGAGAGCCTAAGGGACGAGCCCCGCACGATGATTTTCTACGAGTCGCCCTACAGGGTGCGAAAAACACTTACACAGTTTGCCGAAGCCTTCGGTGCAGAGCGGCATGCTGCTGTCTGCAGAGAGATTTCAAAAAAGTTCGCGGAGACCCGCCGTGGCACACTTGCAGAGCTTGTAGAGCACTTTACCACCACAGAGCCCAAAGGCGAGTTTGTGATAGTGGTAGAGGGTGCTGATGAAAAGGCGAAAAGCAGAGAGTGATAAAAAAATAGAGGCGACTATAATATTCGCCCCTACTCTTGATTTTATAGCCACTCAGCCTTTTACTACAGCTATCGGGAATAGCTTTTCGATAGGCGTAACGAGGTCTGGCTGCTGTGCCATGACGGTATCGATGTTTTTGTATGCACTCGAGGCTTCGTCGAGCTGGTTCTCGCTATCCATAGAGTGTACGATGACCTGGCTGTCCATAAACTCTATCTCCTCCTGTAGGTTGAGCCGGCGAATCGCCTCTCTGCGTCCCATAACCCGCCCTGCTCCGTGTGAGCAGCTGCAGAAGCTTTCGGGATTGCCAAGACCTCTGACGATATAAGAGTGAGTGCCTTGCGAACCCGGAATTATTCCAACCTCTCCCTCATTGGCACGAGTGGCTCCCTTGCGGTGGACTATAACGTTTTGTCCGAAGTGGTGCTCCCAAGCGGCATAGTTGTGAGCAATGTTTATCATTGGTTCAAACTCCGCTGCGCCCGCTACATCGCTGATAATATCACAGATTTTGGTCATCATCAGCCTACGGTTTGCAAAGGCAAAGTCCACACAAAATTTCATCTCGTTGAAGTAATCCTTTGCCTGCGGGGTCTCTATCGGTAGGAACTCCAGCCCAGGCAAACCCTCTGAGTACCAGAGCGTGTTGAGGCGCTTGGCGATGTTGCCATAGTGGCTCGCCACCTTGTGCCCTACGTTTCGGCTTCCAGAGTGAATCATCACCCAAAGCATGCCATCAGACTCCGCCCGCTGTAGCTCAATAAAGTGGTTGCCACCGCCCAGTGTCCCCAGCTGCTTCAGAGCAGATTTGTACAGTGTACGCACCTTTGGCAGTTCGTCTATGTTGTGTCCCTGCGGCATCATCGAAGGGTCGTGAGGTCTGTCGTTGTGCTCAAATCCGAGAGGGATACTCCTGCGAATTTTATCGCAAATATCCTCCAGATTCTTACGCGTCAGCCGATGGGTGTCGATGTTGGTCTTGACAGCACACATACCACAGCCAATATCCACACCTACTGCGTTTGGCACCAACACCCCTTTGGTAGCCAGCACTCCTCCGATAGGCATGCCGAGTCCGGCGTGAGCGTCTGGCATCACGGCGATGTGGTGGAAGGCAAACGGCAACGACGAAAGGTCGATAACCTGCTCCATAGCACTATTTTCAATGTCGTCAATCCACATTTTGATTGGCACTTTGTTTCCAAAAACTACTCTCATATTTTTTCCTTTTTTTGTAAATATTGTTTCTAAAAACCATTAAAACAGTTTCACGCTGCAAAATTACAACCTTAGTGTGCAATCTATTTGCGTAGTTGGGAAAAACTTTCAATTTTTTCGGAAAAAGTTGCTAAATTTGCTTTTGTAATAAAAAACAAAGGTAGAAAAAATGCCACTGAATAGAAATACACTTATCCGCCTGACTACCATCGACCGCTGCTTGCAAAACCGCTACCGTCGCTGGACTCTCGACGACCTTATCGAAGCCTGCTCTGAGGCTCTCTATGAGTTCGAGGGGATTGCCACTAGTGTAAGCCGAAGGACTGTGCAGAGCGACATACAACTGATGCGAAGCGAAAAGCTTGGCTACAACGCTCCGATAGTGGTGGTCGACAGGAAGTACTACACCTACGACGACCCAAACTACAGCATCACAAACATTCCGCTCTCAGACCAAGATGTAAGCACGCTTTCGCAGGCGATGGATATCCTCAAGCACTTTCAGGTGTTTTCGCAGTTCAGCCCTATTGCCGACATCATCAACAAACTCGAAGACCACATCGCGGTAACCATCTCTAACCATACGCAGCTATCCATTTAGAGAAAAACGACAGGCTGGAAGGTCTCAACTTTGTTAGCGAAATCTATCAGAGCATTGTCGATAGACGCGCCATAGAGCTTCACTATCAATCATTTAAGTCCGTCAAGCCTCACGAATATATTATCTCGCCATATCTGCTCAAAGAGTATCGCAACCGTTGGTTTGTTATCTGCTATGATGAGTATTCAGGTGAATTGAGAAACTATGCTTTAGACCGCATCAACTCTATTATGCACAGCAAAGACTTTGTGTACAGAGACAACACTTTTTTCAACCCAGAGACATATTTTGATGATATCATAGGGGTAACCAAAAATGCAGGTAGCCACCCCGAGAAAATCAGGCTTTGGGTCGATAACTCAGAGGCGCCATACATACTTACCAAGCCGATGCACTCGTCGCAGAGGCTGATAGAGACGACCGACAGCGGCATAATAATCGAGATTGAGGTTTGCCACAACTTTGAGCTGGAACGCGAAATCATCAGTTATGCAGAAGGCATCGAGGTGCTCTCTCCTCGACTGATCCGCCATAGAATCAGCCGAAAGCTACAAATAGCAAGCCTCAGATACAGCAATGAGTGATGAAAAAAGGACAAACCCCGAGAGGTCTGTCCCTGTTTTTTCTGTTTACCCTTTTTTGCGGGTAATTGGCTGGGTGCGTTTTTTCAGCCACACCTGCTCTTTGTCCGTTAGGTGCGGTGCGATGCGTTTGTAGCACTCCTTATGGTAGTTGTTTAGCCACTTTATCTCGCTGTCGGTCAGCATGCTTGTCTTGATGCAACGCATGTTGAAAGGCACGTAGGTAAGGGTTTCGAAGGCGTAGAAGTCGCCGAAAAGCTGTCGCTTCTTTTTGCTATCTACCACCATCATCATATTCTCCAGTCGGATGCCCCATTTGCCCGGATAATATACCGCAGGCTCGTTGCTTACAATCATGTTTTTTAGTAGCGGTTGCGGGTTCTCTTGTAGGCGGATGCTTTGCGGACCTTCGTGTACACAGAGGCAGTAGCCGATGCCGTGTCCGGTGCCGTGCAGGTATCGCTTGTTGTCTTGCCAGAGGAACTGCCTTGCCAGCACGTCGAGCTGTGAGCCGCGTGTGCCTACAGGGAAGTTAGCCTCAGAGAGTGCTATCAGACCTTTCAATACCAAGGTGTAGTCCACCTTCTGCAGCGGTCCGATAGTGCGGCTCACGGGTATGGTACGCGTGATGTCTGTAGTGCCGCAGTAGTAGTGAGCTCCTGAGTCGAGCAGCAGCAGGCGGTTGAATTTATCGTACTCTATCTCGGCACAGCTGTCGCTTTGCGGTTCGTAGTGTACTATGGCGCTGTTTTCGCCGTAAGCCGAGATGGTGGCGAAGCTGTCGCAGATATACTCCTCGTCTTGAGCACGGAACCAGCGTAGCTTTTCGGCAATAGAGCACTCCGTCAGCTGCAGGCGGTTTCGCATCGCCTTTTCGAGCCACATAAAGAAGCGCACAAAAGCCACGCTATCCTTGAGTGCAGCACGTCGGAAGCCCCAATATTCAGAGCGGCACTTCTGCGACTTCTCGAGCACTACAGGCGAGGGGAAGTTAGCCACCCTTTCGCTACCAAGTGATTTGAAAATCTTATAGTTTGCGAGCCTTAAATCTACCCCTACACGCTCTTGTTTTACTTTTGTAAGGAAGCTGAAAAACTCCTCGTATGGCAGCACCTCTACCTTGTGTCTCTTGAAATGCTCCATCTCATTTTCGCCGATTTTTCGCTTGTCCATAAAGAGGTAGATTCCCTCTCCTGTGATGTAGAGATACGAGACTGCCACAAGGTTGTAGCTTATGTCGAGCCCGCGAATGTTCAGGAACCAAGCGATGTCATCAAGCGCTGTGAGCACCAAGCCGTCGAGTGAGTTCTCCGCCATCACGCCGCGTACCCACTTTAGGTTGTCAGAGAGCGTCCTGCTGGCTACCTCGAGCATAAAGATGTCTCTGATAGGCTGCTCTGGACGGTTCTGCCAAGCCTCGCCTACGAGGTCAAGCTCCGCAGAGACCTCTATGCCTTTTTCTGCAAAAAACTTCTCTAAACACATGAACTCTGTGGTAGAGAATATCTCGGCGTCGAGTGCTACTACAGAGCCTTTCGGAAGCCTCTCTGCCAGCCACTCCTCTATGGTTGGTGTTTCCGGTTCGCCATCTTTCATCAGCGTGATGCCGTGTGGCTTCAGCTCCTGCTCCGCTTGGATAAAGTAGCGAGAGTCTGTCCATAGAGCCACCTCCCCTTGCGTTGCCACCAGCGTGCCCGCCGAGCCTGTGAAGCCCGAAAAGTGTTCGCGGCTCTGCCAATGGTCTGCCACATATTCGCTACCGTGTGGGTCGGTGCTGGGTATGATTGTAGCAGCGACGTTGTGTCTTAGCATCGTCTGCTGCAGGGTGTTCAAACTGTTTATTGTATTGTTCATATTTTATTTAGATTTTAGGGTTTGTAAATTCTCTTTGATTGTGGCGATTTTAGCCTCAGCCGTTGCCTGCTTGTTACGCTCGTTCTCTACAATCTCCGGCTTGGCGTTTGCCACAAACTTCTCGTTAGAGAGCTTTTTCATCACAGAGAGCAGGAATCCCTCCTGATACTTCAGTTCTGCCTCGAGCTTCTTTATCTCCTCCTCTACGTTTATCAGGTCGCCAACCAAAAGGCTATACTCGTTCGTGCCAACCATAAACGACGATGCTCCCTCAGGCGTTTCGTCGGAAACTGTAATCTCCACATTGCCGAGCTTTTCGATGATTGCGTTGAGCCCGGTAGAGTGGCTGCTGCCGGTGTTGAATGTCAGCGGCTCTTTCGGCGAAATGTTTTTAGAGGCGCGGATATTTCTAATGTGGGTAACAATCTCTTTTGTAGCCTCAAACTCATCTACTATCTCGTAGTTCCTCTCGGGGAATAGCTTTGCTATCTCTTTCGAGAACATAATTGTCTTAGAGCCGATGATGTAGCCAAAGTCGAGGGTCTGGCACGACTTCTCTTGCACCAACGCTCCTACCTTCTCCCAAAGTTCCTCTGAGATGAAAGGCATAAATGGGTGTAGCAGTCGTAGCAGGCGGCTGATAAACTGCAGCGTAGCCTCGTATGTGTGGCGGTCGATAGGCTTGCCAAACTCTGGTTTGATGATTTCGAGGTACCACGAGCAGAAGTCGTCCCAAAATAGTTTGTAGATTTTGGTAATAGCCTCTGATAGTCTGTATTTTTCAAACAGGTCTTTTATCTCCTCGATGGATGTCTCCAGCAGGTTGTCGAACCACACTAGTGCGTTGTGGTTGTGGTCTCCCGGTAGGTTCTCGTCTATTTCCCAACTCTGAATGAGGCGGAAGGCGTTCCATATCTTGTTGCAGAAGTTGCGTCCTGTCTCGCATAGAGCCTCGTCGAAAGGTAGGTCGTTGCCGGCAGGTGCCGTCAGCAGCAATCCCATACGCACGCCGTCTGCTCCGTACTTCTCCATCAGCTCGATAGGGTCTGGCGAGTTGCCAAGTTGCTTTGACATCTTTCGCCCAAGTTTATCGCGAACAATTCCTGTGAAATAGACATTCTCGAAACACCTTTCGCCGCGGTAGTGGCAACCTGCCATAATCATTCTCGCTACCCAAAAGAATATGATGTCTGGTCCTGTTACGAGGTCTTGGGTTGGGTAGTAGT
>CAYFSY010000012.1:11487-20261 GCA_964345905.1 uncultured Paludibacteraceae bacterium
CGTCGAAAACCGAGATGGGCCAAAGCCACGACGAGAACCAAGTGTCGAGGCAGTCGCTATCTTGCCTCAGGTTGTCGATTGTCAGAGGGTAGTCCACCTCTGCCTTTGCCTTTTCCAGCGCCTGCTCTTTGGTCTCTGCCACTACAAAACCGCCTTTTGGCAGGTAGTAGGCTGGTATCTGGTGTCCCCACCAGAGCTGGCGACTGATACACCAATCCTTTATGTTGGTCATCCAGTGGCGATAGGTGTTTTTGAACTTTTCGGGGTAAAATTTTATGGTGTCGTCCTCCACAATATCCAGAGCGGGTTTTGCCAAATCGTCCATCTTTAGCCACCACTGCATCGATAGCTTTGGCTCTATTGGCACATCTGTTCGCTCCGAAAAGCCGACTTTATTTGTGTATGGCTCAACCTTCTCTAAAAGTCCAGCCTCCTCTAAGTCGCTGACTATCTGTTTTCTGCAAGCGAATCTATCCATTCCTGTATACTGCTCGCCGTTTTGGTTTAGAGTGCCGTTGTCGTTGAAAATGTCGATGCTCTCGAGGTTGTGCTTTTCGCCGAGCATATAGTCATTGACGTCGTGTGCAGGCGTAACCTTGAGGCAGCCAGTGCCAAACTCCATATCAACGTATTCGTCCTCTATCACAGGGATCTCTCTGCCGATGAGCGGCACGATAACCTTTTTGCCTTTCAGATGAGCGGTCTTTGGGTTGTTTGGGTTGATACACATCGCCGTGTCGCCCATAATGGTCTCTGGACGGGTGGTTGCAACGATGGCGTAAGCCGGTGAATCCCCTTCAGCCCCCTCAACTCCCCCACTAATTTTGTAACGAAGGTAATAAAGTTTTCCATTTTGCTCTTTGTAGTTTACCTCCTCGTCGCTAAGTGCCGTTAGAGCCTTTGGGTCCCAGTTTACCATACGTACTCCGCGGTAAATCAAACCCTTTTCGTACAAATCGCAGAAAACCTTATATACAGACCTCGAACGCACCTCGTCCATAGTGAAGGCTGTCCGCTCCCAATCGCATGAGCAACCGAGTTTTTTTAGCTGTTCGAGGATAATGCCGCCGTGCTTCTCTGTCCACTCCCAAGCGTGCTCCAAGAACTCCTCACGAGTGAGGTCGTGCTTCGAGATGTCTTCGGCGGCGAGTTTGCCTACCACTTTGGCTTCTGTGGCGATGCTGGCGTGGTCTGTTCCCGGCACCCAGCAGGCGTTTTTGCCATGCAGGCGAGCGTGGCGCACAAGCACATCTTGAATGGTATTGTTGAGCATATGACCCATGTGCAGCACGCCTGTTACGTTTGGCGGTGGTATCACTATTGTGTAGGGTGTACGCTCATCTGGCTCAGAGTGAAACATCTTCTCTTTTAGCCAATACTCATACCATCTGTCTTCTATCTCTGACGGATTATATTTTGACGAAAGTTCCATTTTTATCAGAAAAATAATTATTAATAAATTCAACTTGCAAAGATATGAAAAAATCTAAACTTCCGAAAGTCGCAAAGTCTGTTTTATGATAGTTTTTGCTCTTTTAGTTGAAATTTCCTTGAAAATACTCCAAAACATTTTGCTATGTCAGAAAAAAATACTATCTTTAAAAACTTTTTTGTAAAATCGCTAATTGTGTGAAATTTAAATTAATTAATAATAAACTAAATTCAAAAAATCTATGTGGTTAATTAACTCTTCTATCGGGAGAAAGTTCGTGATGAGTATCACAGGAATAGCCTTGGTGCTTTTCTTGCTATTTCACGGAACGATGAACCTTGTGGCGATTTTTTCGCCTGAAGGCTACAATGCAATTTGCCATTTCTTGGGAGCAAATTGGTACGCTTTAGTCGGCACTGTAGGTCTTGGAGTATTGGTGGGAATACACTTCGTGTACGCTATCATCTTGACTCTGCAAAACTACAAGGCTCGTGGCAACGACCGCT
This sequence comes from uncultured Paludibacteraceae bacterium, assembly GCA_964345905.1. Taxonomy (GTDB): domain Bacteria; phylum Bacteroidota; class Bacteroidia; order Bacteroidales; family Paludibacteraceae; genus F0058. The sequence goes on from CAYFSY010000012.1 coordinate 13,426, forward strand.
ATGCGGTTGCAGGAAAGAGCAAAGACGTGGAGTTCGCTTCTATGAACATGCTCGTTCTTGGTATTATCATTGCGGGCTTCTTGCTACTGCACCTCTACAACTTCTGGTTTAAAATGCAGTTTGTAGAGATTGCTCACAAAATGGGTGGCGATGTTGATTTTATTAGATTAGCTCTGGCTACAGACGGCTACTTCTACATCAGACTGCTCTTTGCAAACCCTGTTTACTGCGTGCTTTACCTTGTGTGGCTTGGAGCTTTGTGGTTTCACCTCACACACGGCGTTTGGAGTGCTTTGCAGACTTTAGGCTGGAACAACAAAGTTTGGTTCGACCGTGTTAAATGCATCGGTAACGTTGTAGCAACTATCGTTGTAATGCTGTTCGTAGTTGTAGTGCTCTATTTTGGTGCAATGGCTATTGCTAACGGCGAAACTATGTTTGTTTGGTAATTTTCTAACTACTATTTTGAGGAAATAAATTATGACTGATAACATAAAAATAGAGAACGGTACATTCAAAACACCAGTACCAGCAGGACCATTAGCAGAAAAGTGGTCTAATTATAAAGCTAATCAGAAGCTTGTAAACCCAGCGAACAAGCGTAACTTGGACATTATCGTTGTGGGAACAGGTCTTGCAGGTGCTTCTGCAGCTGCTTCACTCGGAGAGCTTGGCTTCCGTGTTTACAACTTCTGTATTCAAGACTCACCTCGTAGAGCTCACTCTATCGCAGCTCAAGGAGGTATCAATGCAGCTAAAAACTATCAGAACGACGGCGACTCAGTAGCACGCCTATACCTTGACACGCTCAAAGGTGGCGACTATCGTGCTCGTGAGGCTAACGTTTACCGTCTGGCTGAGGTTTCAAACGATATTATCGACCAATGCGTTGCACAAGGCGTACCTTTCGCTCGCGAATACGGTGGATTGCTCGACAACCGCTCTTTCGGTGGTGCTCAAGTATCCCGTACTTTCTACGCAAGAGGTCAAACCGGTCAGCAGCTTCTATTAGGTGCTTACTCGGCTCTTTCTCGCCAAGTACACAAAGGCAGTGTTAAGCTTTTCACTCGCTATGAGATGGTAGAGCTTGTATTGGTAAAAGATAAAGATGGAGTAGAGCGTGCAAGAGGTATCATTGCTCGTAACCTTGTTACTGGTAAGCTTGAGAGATTCTCTGCTCACGCTGTGGTAATCGCTACTGGTGGTTACGGAAACGCATACTTCCTATCATCTAACGCTATGGCATGTAACGGCTCTGCTGCAATGCAGTGTTATAGAAAGGGTGCTATGTTTGGAAACCCATGTTTCGCCCAAATTCACCCAACTTGTATCCCTGTGAAGGGTGACTATCAGAGTAAGCTTACTCTTATGTCTGAGTCTTTGCGTAACGACGGACGTATCTGGGTGCCAAAGAAAAAAGAGGATGCAGAGGCAATCCGCGCTGGCAAACTCAAACCAACTCAGATTCCAGACGAAGACCGCGACTTCTATCTTGAGCGTCGTTATCCTGCGTTTGGTAACCTTGTACCTCGCGACGTGGCTTCACGTGCAGCAAAAGAGCGTTGCGACGCTGGTTTTGGTGTAAACGCAGCAGGATTGGCTGTTTATCTCGACTTCAAATACGCTATCGAGAGAATGGGCAGAGACGTTGTAGAGCAGAAGTATGGTAACTTGTTCCAGATGTATGAAAAAATTACAGATGACAATCCATACGAGACTCCAATGATGATTTTTCCATCTATCCACTACACAATGGGTGGTGTATGGGTTGATTATGAGCTACAGACCTCTATCAAAGGCTTATTTGCTATTGGTGAGGCTAACTTCTCAGACCACGGAGCAAACCGTCTGGGTGCATCTGCTCTTATGCAGGGCTTGGCTGATGGATACTTTATCCTTCCTTATACAATGCAGAACTATTTGGCTGACCAGATTCAGGTTCCACGCCTTAGCGTAGAGTCTCCTGAGTTTACTGAGGCTGAAAATAGCGTTAAAGATAAAATTGCTCATCTGATGAATATCAATGGTTCTCGCTCGGTTGACTCTCTGCACAAGGAGCTTGGTAATATCATGTGGGACTACGTAGGTATGGCTCGTACAGAGCAATCTTTGAAGACTGCTTTGGAGAAACTAAAAGCTATTAAGAAGGAGTTCTGGTCAAATGTTTATATTCCAGGTAGCACTTCGGGAATGAATGTTGAGCTTGAGAAGGCACTTCGTTTGGCAGACTTTATCGACATAGGCTACATTATGGCTTTAGATGCTCTTAATAGAAATGAGTCTTGCGGTGGACACTTCCGTGAGGAGTATCAGACCGAAGACGGAGAGGCACTTCGTCAGGACGATAAATACTCTTATGCTTCTTGCTGGATATATAAGGGCGAAGACCAAGACCCTGAGCTTGTCAAAGAAGATTTAACTTATGAATTTACAGAACGTAAACAACGTAATTATAAAGCTTAATTGAATCATGAAAAAGAACATAAATATAAAAGTAAAGGTATGGCGTCAGGCAGGACCAAAGGTTAAGGGCGCATTTGAGACCTACGAACTAAATGATATATCTGTTGATGCTTCGTTTCTTGAGATGATTGACATTCTCAACGAGCAGCTCATCAGGGAGCACAAAGACCCAATCGCATTCGACCACGATTGTCGCGAGGGTATTTGCGGAATGTGTTCGCTTTATGTGAACGGTCATCCTCATGGACCAGACCAAGCTACTACTACTTGTCAGCTGCACATGCGTAAGTTCCAAGATGGAGAGACTATCACTGTTGAGCCTTGGCGTAGCCATGCATTCCCTGTTATCAAAGACCTTATGGTTGACAGAGATGCTTACGACAAAATTATTCAAGCAGGTGGATACGTTAATGTAAACACAGGTGGTATTCCAGATGCAAACGCTATTCCAATCTCGAAAGTTCATGCTGACGAGGCTATGGATGCTGCAAGCTGTATCGGTTGTGGCGCTTGCGCTGCTGCTTGTAAAAATGGCTCTGCTATGCTATTCGTAGCTGCAAAGGTGAGCCAGCTTGCTCTGCTTCCACAAGGACAGGTAGAGAGAGCTGCTCGTGCTAAAGCGATGGTAGCAAAAATGGACGAACTCGGATTTGGTAACTGTACAAACACAGGTGCTTGTGCAGCAGAGTGTCCAAAATCAGTATCTTTGACGCACATTGCTCGCCTCAACCGCGAATATCTCTGTGCTAAATTCAAGGATTAATGTTTTGGTAGCTGATAAATAATCGACAAGGAGGTTCTTAATCGGCTATCGGTTATTGAGCCTCTTTTTGTCGGTTAAAAAAAAACGGGTTTGTTTTTTTGAGATATTTTTGTATGTTGTGAGGTTTTGGTAATAAATAATTAAAATAATATATGAGACAATTAAAAATAACGCCGTCTATTACAAGCCGCGAGAGTGATTCCTTAGATAAATACTTACAGGAAATCGGTCGTGAAGAGTTAATTACTATCGAAGAGGAGGTAGAGTTGTCGCAGAAGATTCGTAAAGGTGACCGTGAAGCTCTTAATAGGTTGGTAAGTGCCAATCTGCGTTTTACTGTATCTGTTGCTAAGCAGTATCAAAATCAGGGACTTCCACTATCAGATCTTATAAATGAAGGGAACCTAGGTATGATAAAAGCTGCAGAAAAGTTTGATGAAACACGAGGTTTTAAGTTTATATCCTATGCTGTTTGGTGGATACGTCAGTCGATACTTCAGGCATTGTCAGAGCAATCGCGTATAGTAAGGTTGCCTTTGAATCGTGTAGGTTCGCTAAACAAGATTAATAAAGCCTTCCAGCGTTTTGAACAGGAGCACGAACGTTTGCCATCTATAGATGAGATCTCAGACGAACTAGACATGCCTCTTGATAAGATTACTGACACAATGAAGGTAGCTGGCAGACATATATCTGTGGATGCTCCTTTTGTAGAGGGTGAAGATAATTCGCTTTTAGATGTTTTGATGAATAACGATTCGCCAAGTGCAGACCAAAAGCTGATTGATGAGTCGCTCCTAACAGATATAGAGCGCACTCTTGATGCAGTATTGCAGGAGAGAGAAAGAGAAATAGTCAAGATGTTTTTTGGTATTGGAGGTCCAGAGATGACCTTGGAGGAGATCGGCGATAAGTTTGGACTTACACGTGAGCGTGTTCGCCAGGTAAAGGAGAAAGCTGTACGTCGTCTTCGGAATAATTCAAAGAGTAAAAATCTGAAGAAATATCTTGGATAAAGGCTTTTTTGATAAAAAATAGAATTGTTTTTTGTAGAAAAAGATATAATTTCGCAGTCGGTTTCAAATAAGAATAATTGTAGCGTATGAGGCAATTAAAGATAGCACCGTCTATCACAAGCCGCGAGAGCGATTCGTTAGATAAATACCTGCGAGAGATTAGTCGTGAAGGACTGATTACTGCAGATGAGGAGATAGAGTTATCACAGAGGATTCATAAAGGTGACCGTGATGCGCTTAATAGGTTGGTAAGTGCCAACCTGCGTTTTACTGTATCTGTTGCTAAGCAGTATCAGAATATGGGTTTACCGCTCTCAGATCTTATTAATGAGGGTAATCTAGGTATGATAAAGGCCGCAGAAAAGTTTGACGAGACGCGCGGAAACAAATTTATATCATTTGCTGTTTGGTGGATTCGCCAGTCGATACTTCAGGCACTGTCGGAGCAATCGCGTATTGTAAGACTACCGTTGAATAGGGTAGACTCACTCAGTAAAATAAATAAAACACTTCAGCGTTTTGAGCAAGAGCACGAGCGTCTGCCGTCTATGGAAGAGATTTCAGACGAACTTGATATGTCGCTAGATAAAATAAATGACACAATGAGAGTGGCTGGCAGGCATATATCTGTAGATGCGCCCTTTGTGGAGGGTGAAGATAATTCGCTTTTAGATGTTATGATGAATAACGATTCTCCAGATGCAGACCAAAAATTAATGGATGAATCACTAATGAAAGATATTGAGCGTACACTTGATGCGGTATTGCAAGAGCGTGAGAGACGTATAGTCAAAATGTTTTTTGGTATTGGTTGTCCGGAGATGACCTTGGATGAGATTGCTAATGAGTTTGGTCTTACAAGGGAACGAGTTAGGCAAATCAAAGATAAGGCTGTTAGTCAGCTTCGTTGCAATTCAAAGAGTGTAAATTTAAAGAAATATCTTGGGTAAAGAAAGGTTGTTTCGGTGGGAAAAATGTAATTTCGTAGCCTATTAAACTTAAGCACAGTAAAATTTTATATGAGACAATTAAAGATAACACCGTCTATAACTAATCGTGATAGCGATTCATTAGATAAATACTTACAGGAAATTGGTCGAGAAGAGTTGATTAGTGTAGAGCAGGAGGTTGAGTTATCACAGAGGATCCGCAAAGGAGATAGAGAGGCTCTCAATAAGTTAGTGAGTGCCAATTTGCGTTTTGTGGTTTCTGTTGCTAAGCAGTATCAGAATCAGGGGTTGTCGTTGCCAGATCTTATAGATGAGGGAAATTTGGGACTGATGAAAGCTGCTGAAAAATTTGACGAGACACGTGGCTTTAAATTTATATCTTATGCTGTTTGGTGGATTCGTCAGTCAATTCTTCAAGCTTTGGCAGAGCAGTCACGCATTGTAAGACTGCCGTTAAACCAAGTAGGGTCGCTTAATAAAATCAATAAGGCATTTCAGCGTTTTGAGCAGGAGTATGAGCGCTTGCCGTCTATAGATGAGATTTCAGAGGAGCTTGATATGCCTCTTGACAAAATCAATGATACAATGAAAGTCTCGGGTAGGCATATTTCTGTAGATGCTCCGTTTGTAGAGGGTGAAGATAATTCGCTTTTAGATGTTTTGATGAATAATGACTCTCCGAGTGTTTACCAGAAGTTGATAGATGAGTCACTTTTGACCGATATTGAGCGTACTCTTGATGCAGTATTGCAGGAGAGAGAAAGAGAGATAGTCAAGATGTTTTTTGGTATTGGAGGTCCGGAGATGACTTTGGAGGAGATAGGCGATAAGTTTGGGCTTACACGTGAGCGAGTTCGTCAGATAAAGGAGAAGGCTATACGCAGACTTCGTAGTAATTCAAAAAATAAGGGACTTAAGAGTTATCTTGGATAACAGTTGATATATGAAAAAAAGGCTATTCTTAAGAATAGCCTTTTTTAGTTTAGCCAGTGGCTTATTACTTTACAATTTCAAGTAGCTCTACATCAAAAATAAGGGTAGAGTAAGGTTTAATCTGCTGTCCAAATCCGTTTTCGCCGTATCCCATAATTTGTGGAATATAGAATCTGTACTTTGAGCCAACGGTCATAAGCTGTAGACCCTCTGTCCAACCAGCAATTACTCTGTTTAGGTAGAACTCTGCAGGCTCACCATGGTCTAAAGACGAATCAAATTTAGTGCCATCGATAAGTGTTCCTGTGTAGTGTACCTTTACTTTGTCTGTTGCAACCGGCTTCTCTTTGCCTTTACCCTCTTTGATTACCTCGTAGAGCAATCCAGACTGAGTTGCCTGAACGCCTTCCTTTTTAGCAGTTTCTACAAGGAAATCTTCATTCTGCTTTTTCCACTCTCCAAACTCGCTCTGCATCTTAGTAGCGCGAAGCTTTTCGCTTACTCCTCTAAGATAATTGCCAGCACCTTCTATGTCGAAAGTAGATGTGTCTCCGAGAGTTCCAGCATTGATACCTATGAGCATAACCTCTGGGCGTAGCTGCATAGCTGGATCGCCTAGTAGACCTGTAGCCATTAGTGACTCGTAGCCACTGTTGGCAAGAGTGAATCCAAGAATCTCGTAGCTTTTAGCTGCATCTGTTATCTTTGGTC
>CAYFSY010000012.1:20271-20557 GCA_964345905.1 uncultured Paludibacteraceae bacterium
TTCTCAAGACGAAAAATGAGACTTATAGAAATACTTTGAAGTTTTTTAGAAAATCTTTCTGATTCATAACAGAGTCACGCTCCATTATAGCGACAAACATAGAGGCTTGAGCTACTGCGTATGAGATGTTGATAGAGTCAAGAACCTCTTTTGAAAGTTTAAAAGGAGTGCTATCATTGCGCATTATTTGATAGATGCGGAAGTAATACTCTTGTGCTAGCCTCTGGTTGAAACCTTTAACAGTAGCATTGGAGTCTGTTGAAAACTTTTCGAAAGCATCGTCTCA
>CAYFSY010000012.1:20567-20949 GCA_964345905.1 uncultured Paludibacteraceae bacterium
TTGGATGCCGTATGTAATCGCCTCATACTTGTCGATTTTTGCATCATCTACTTTTTTGAATCCTTCGTGGAAACCTTTTAGCATAGCTTTCATGTTTACCTCAGTAGTATCCTCTGGTGGGAACATAGCCTTGAAGTTTGCTCCGTTGTAAACACCGAAAGCGAAGTTTAGAGAGTCTAATTGGTCTTTCAATTCAATAGTTGTTGAAAACTTCTTGCTACAAGCGGTAAAAGCCAATACCAAAGCCGCCAGACTGAAAAGAGTTAATCGTTTCATTTTTTTTAATGTTAAATATTTGTAGTTTAATAAATTACTTTTTTATTTCAAGGAGTTCCACCTCGAATATAAGAGCAGAAAACGGCTTAATCATAGAGCCTGCACC